>CAZCKO010000014.1:0-4744 GCA_964499275.1 uncultured Rhodospirillaceae bacterium | reverse complement strand
ATACCGCATTTTATTTATACCATAATAGCGCTTGTATGGTTCCACAGTTTATAAACTGCGATCGCTGATGCATTTCAACACGAACCAATATACTTCTAATTCTCCGTTTCAACGGAATTCTTGCTGTTAACGCTCTAAATCACTAGTTTACGAGTTAATTTCAAGATTTTAATCAAGGGTTTGTGAACATGCTGAAAGGCAAACGCATTTTGTTGATTATTTCTGGTGGCGTAGCTGCCTATAAAAGTTTGGAAGTTATCCGCCACTTAAGGGGAAAGGCCGCCCTCGTGCGCTGTATCCTGACCTCATCCGCTACAAAGTTTGTTACACCGCTATCAGTATCAGCTCTGTCCGGAGATAAAGCTTATAGTGAACTATTCTCGCTGACTGATGAAAATGAGATGGGGCACATAAAACTATCCCGAGATTCTGATTTAATCGTTGTAGTCCCCGCCACAGCAAATATTCTGGCTCGTATGGCCCAGGGTATTGCCAATGATCTCGCCACCACTGTCCTGCTAGCAACTGACAAAGTTGTTATGGCCGCGCCCTCAATGAATGTCCGTATGTGGGAACATAGTGCCACCAAAAACAACCTAAATATTTTACGGAAGCGCGGCATCCAAATAATTGGTCCAGAAATCGGCGAAATGGCATGCGGCGAGTTTGGTGAAGGCCGTATGGCTGAACCTACTCAAATTCTATCTTTAATACAGGAGCATTTCTCTAACGCTGGGCGACTAGACGGCATGCGCGCTATTGTAACTAGCGGGCCAACATACGAACCAATTGATCCGGTAAGATTTATAGCTAACCGATCCTCAGGCAAACAGGGTCACGCCATCGCCTCAACGCTTGCAAGATTTGGCGCGACAACAACACTCGTCACCGGCCCTACATCTGAACCGGACCCGAGCGGAGTTGAGGTAATCCACATAGAAACAGCAACCCAAATGCTGGAAGCCTGCGAAAATTCTCCGCCAGCGCAAATTGCTATTTGTGCAGCCGCTGTTTCGGATTGGCGGACCCAAGAAGCAGCCGAACAAAAAATCAAGAAGAACGGAGAAACATTAAATCTGGCACTTACCGAAAACCCAGATATTCTTATAACTTTAGCAAAACATAGCAATAAACGTCCACGACTTGTTATTGGGTTTGCCGCAGAAACAGGTGATGTAATTACCAAAGCATCAAATAAGCGTATTCAAAAAAACTGCGACTGGATAATTGCTAATGACGTTTCAATTGGAACAGAGATTTTTGGTAGTGATACTAATCAAGTGCATTTCATTAACGATTCTGGAACTGAGAGCTGGCCAAAGATGTCGAAGCAAAGTGTTGCCGACGAGTTGGTGAAGCGCATTGCTGACTACCTCCAGCCAAGATCAATTGTTAAGTAAAGAAAATTATGGTTTCAGTATCTGTTAAACGCCTCGCACATAATAGCGACATACCTTTACCGGCTTATGAAAGCACTTCCGCGGCTGGTATGGATTTACCGGCCGCTGTAGATAGTGATCTTGTTCTTGAACCAGGTGCACGAGCATTGGTACCTACGGGACTGGCAATTGCATTACCAGAAGGATATGAGGCCCAGATCCGGCCCAGATCTGGACTTGCTGTTCGATTTGGTGTGACGGTACTCAACACACCTGGGACTGTGGATGCCGATTATCGTGGCGAATTAAAAGTCATCTTGAATAATTTCGGGAAGGACAGTTTCACTGTTGAGCGCGGGATGCGTATTGCGCAAATGGTAATCGTCCCAGTCATTCAAGCAGAACTTAAGGAAACTGACACACTACCCAATACGAAAAGGGGTGAAAGCGGTTTCGGCTCAACAGGTATAAAGAGCTAGGCGGCTCATAAGGTCGATGGAATTCACCAATGAACAACTTCAACGCTATGCTCGGCACATCGTTTTGCCGGAAGTTGGTGGCATTGGGCAAGAAAAGCTTTTGTCAGCAAAGGTCTTAGTAATAGGGGCGGGGGGACTGGGTGCCCCTGTCCTTCTTTATTTGGCAGCAGCCGGCGTAGGCACATTAGGTATCGTTGATGATGACGACGTTGACCTTTCAAACCTCCAGCGGCAGGTTATCCATGGCACCAAAAATATAGGCATGCCCAAAGTCGATAGTGCAAAATCAGCTATTTCAAGTATAAATCCGAATGTTGTGTTAAACCCCTATCATTCGAGATTAACAGAACAAAATATTCTCGATTTAATATCGGACTACGACATAATAGCAGATGGTTCCGATAATTTCGAAACTCGTTTTCTCGTAAGCGACGCCTGTCACCTAAACAGGAAAACGTTAGTTTCGGGGGCTATTCTCCGTTTTGAAGGCCAGGTTGCAACTTTCAAATCATATTTAGGAGACGGCTACCCTTGTTATCGCTGCCTTTACCGGGAGCCACCCCCTCCTGGATTAGTACCAAGCTGTTCAGAAGGTGGGGTATTAGGGGCTTTAGCAGGGACAGTCGGTTCGATCCAGGCGACAGAGGTTCTTAAGGAAATTATGGGTATAGGAACCAGCTTATCCAAGAATTTGCTACTCTATGACGCGCTTGAAACAGAATTTCGCAAAGTAACCTTGACGCGCGATAGCGATTGCCCACTCTGCGGGGATGATCCAATCATTCATGACCTTTCTGGTCACAAAATAAATGAGTAAAAAGTCCCGCAATCGTCTATCGTTAATTCTTTTTTCCGGTGACTATGACCGTGTCCATTACGCTCTGGCAATGGCTAGCGCGGCTGCCTCAACAAATCGCCCGGTCACCCTATTTTTAGCTGGGGGTAGTCTTAAATTAATTTTGAAAGACAGTGATAAAACCCCCGGCTGGTCTCAACTGAGGGCTTCAGAAAATGGCAAATCACCCTTGGAACAAGATCACGAAAATCATGAAAATGGAATAGGTACAATAAATGAGTTGCTCGGAGCATGTATCCATCTCGATGTCACATTTTACCGCTGTGATATGTCAGTTTCAGCCACAGGATTAGCCGATAAAAGATTCCGGGAAGATATTCCAATTAAGTCTGGGGGGCTGGTGAGCTTTCTATCCGAAACAGAAAAAGAAGGTAGTCAGATAGTTTTTATTTAAAAAAGGTCTCTTCTTGACGCATGATGGTGCTCATCCTTAGGCTGCCCCATTAATATCTAAATATGGAGATACGTCGATGTCGCGTACATTCCGAAAAAGACTAGAAGAAGCAGTCAACGATTGCCACTGTGCAGATCATCCAATGACGGAGAAATGGGCACAGGGGGAGTTAAGTAAGCGTTGTATGATGGGTTGGGCAGCTGAACAGTGGCACTGGGTAAGCAAAATGAATACACCCACTTTTTTCATTTGTAAGGATGCTCCCAATGACGTGATCCATGCCGAGATTGATAATTTTCATGAAGAGATGGACCCTGATCACTCTCACCTCGACATAATGCTAAATTTTGCAAGGGCTAATGGCGGCAGCCCTACAAAAATAAAAAAGGGCGAGGGTTTGCCGACGACCCGGTCTTGGGTTCGTTTTCTCACAGATGCGGCGCGCGATAACCCCTGGTATTGCGGAATGGCAGCACTAAGAATAGGAACGGAATCTCAATCGCCCAAATTATATAGTAAGTTACTGCCCGCTCTAAGAAACAAATACAAATTTAAGGAAGATGAAATAGAACATTTTTGGCTCCACTCAGAAGTTGACGTTGAGCATGGTGGAATAGCCTATGACTTAATCGTAAAACACTGCAAGACCCGCGACAAACAAGATCTTTGCATACATTTTGCCAAGGAAAGTGCTAAAATGCGCTGGTTTCATTTTGATGGTATCTACTTGCATTATGAAATGGGATATAGGTTGCGCCCAAATCAATGAAATATAAGGGTCAAATAGTATCGATTGTTTTTATCCTTTGCGTAACTACTGCAACCGTGATGGCACAAACCGGCTTACCTTTGCCACGGTTTGTCTCTCTGAAGTCCGACAAGGTCAATTTGCGATATGGCCCTGGCGATAGATATCCGATTCAATGGGAATTAGTTTACCGGAATATGCCCGTGGAGATTATTGATGAGTTTAAAAACTGGCGTAAAGTTCGGGAATGGCTTGGTAGTCTAGGGTGGGTGCACAAATCACTACTATCCGGCCAGCGTTGGGTAATCATTAAGGAGGGACCTCAAACACTACGTCGCAGTGATAAACTAGAAGCTCCAAAAATCGCCAAAATTCAAAAGAAGGTCATCGGAAGACTCAAGAAATGCAACAAAAGTTGGTGTAAAATCGATTTTTCAGGACAAACCGGATGGATGCAACATGGTCAAATTTGGGGCGTTTATCCCGGAGAAATATTTAAATAAAACTTAAATATTTGAACCTAGTAATAAAATGCGGCTTAAAAAGGATAAGTTAACGATTTAATTTTATTGGTCAGGCGGGTGTTGTTTTAAGTTCAACATCCGAGTGTGGCATATTAGATGGAAACTTCGGCCACGACGGAATAGTCAGCCATAAACGAAGCATAAATCGTCGTTTTAATAATTCCTCAAAATCTACATAATCAGAACGCCCATGCATTATGAACCTGTTATTCAAAAACTGTAAATCGCCAGGTTGCATATCCATATGAAGGCATAGATTTTCACAGGCCGCGGTAATATCTAGTAAACTCAATGCCTCTTCCTCAGCCTTGGAAAGGTTAACAAGACCATCATCATCAGCCCATCGGATCGGTCGAGGTATATT
>CAZCKO010000013.1:0-49128 GCA_964499275.1 uncultured Rhodospirillaceae bacterium | reverse complement strand
GTCCGCTCTTGTAGCAGCGCCGATCACGCCCATTTCATCAACACCGCCGGGGAAAGTACTGATTCGTACGCCTGCGGGGGAATGTACACGGCGCCTAGGGGCATTGATGACGGGGTATCTGTGTCCTCCAGCATAACCCTTTTCAACCGCTTCAATAGCTTCGGCCATACTCACAAGATCTTGAATTTCCTCCGGCCTAAGGAGTAAGAAACCCATTGCTTAACCCTCCTTATGGATTTTAAGCAGCAACCACAATATTGTATGGAGTTATTACCGCAGTGATCATAACTCCATTTACAGATAGTTTTGAAGCTACGCGCAGGCTTTTAGACCCGCTCCCTCAAGGAGATTAACGTGATCACAAGTAAGCTTCTTCCCTGTTTTTTCTTTAATCTCGTATACGAAACCATTGTGGCGTTTATTAAAAATATTCGCCGCATCCTTCATCGTCTTCGTATCAACTGCCGTGGCGTCTAAAGAGGCCGAGAAGCTGGCCCAGTATTTTTTACCTTTTTTTATTGCCTTCGAATGAATAATTAATCCCTCAAAAGTCTCAACCGTTGCCTTATAAAGATCTTTTTTTGGCATGGTGATTTCGTCAGCTCGCTTGAGATCAAGTAATTCCAATTTATCCAAAACCTTTGCCATTTCATTAGTTTCCCACTGACCCCTTTGGCGTTTTCCGGTCGGAATATCAGCAAGACGAAAATCCTTTTTTTTGGCCTGTGCTCGACTTACTACGGTCAGCCCCCCTGACGGCCCCTGAACCACAAACCGCTTTATGCGAGGCCTCTTGATATCAACGATATTCTTGTTAACCCAGTCGGCAGGTCCGTCCCCGGTTGTAACGGTTCCTTCAACCAACCAAGTCTGCATATTATCACCAATACGCATATAGGTGCCACCACGCCCAGAGCCAAATAAGTCCTCATTTTGTCGACCTATGAGACCAGAAGCTAATACCTTACCATCTTTATCCTTAACGGTAATCTCAAGAGACTTGGCACCCTTGACGCTAACATCACGTAAATTCAACCTATCATATCGTTCGGGATCGCTCGTTTTCGCTTCGAGAAACTTCAGTTGCGAGAGTTCAACCAAAACCGTTTTGACCTTATTAAAATCAGCGCCATATCCTTTCAGTTCAGCTACCCCCCAACCATTAGAAGTTCGCTTAATCGTATAGGCCCGGTTTGCTGACCTGATCTTAAAAGAAACTACATCGTTTAATTTAGAATCAACGCCAGGAAAAATAAGAGCCCGATCTCGAGCAATCGTTGTATTCGCCGGGCGCGAACTGATGGCAAATATTGCTGCGACAACCAGAATTGCGGTTATAATAGAATATAATACAAATGAACGTACGGTCATAACATCAAATCTCTTAAAAATTTAGGTTCTAGGTTCCAACCAATTAACTCGCACCTGCCTGGTGCTGGCGCGCATTACGACGGCGTATCAGCCCCAATCCAACCGAAAATATAATGACTACAACTGGCATAAACCCGATATTAATAACTTTTAAATTAGCGTCGAGCTGATCTATATCACGGCGAAGGGCCAGTTGTACTGAGCGAAGCTCCTTACGGACAGCGATAGATTCGCGACGAAATTTTTCGATAGCGTCCTTTTGCTTATCAGTGAGGATTACTGTTTTACCCTGCTTCGTTTCTTTAGTTTGTAAGTCTTTGAGTTTTCCCTCAATTTCTTTCAGTTTTTGCAATAATCCCTGTTCGGTAGACCTATATTTATGCTCTGCTGCCCGTTTTATCTCGTCCACCTTATGGAAAGGTCGGCTGGTTACACCACGACTTCTAAGGCTAATCAAGGCCGCAGTTCCCGCCATATTATCGACGGCATTGGTTAAAAAATCAGCATTATTTGCTACTGGTACTGATATTTTCTGGCCGAAAAAATCTTGCTGCCGAACCCAAAAACGATCAACAAGTATATCTGTATCTGCAACCACAATCAGGCTGACGGGTTTGATACTCTCTTTCAAATGTTTCAGGAAATCGGGTACCTTCTCACCTTTTTTAAGCGCAGCCTTCCGTATGTCCGCTCGAATTTTGTCTTTAGGACGACCAGCGGCAAATCCGCTTTTAAATTTTCCTGTAAATCGTGCAGAAATAACGAAAGGCTTACCAGTTGGCTTGAAGTTTTTGATGAGTTCGGTTGGCTTAGGCTTGGTTTTGGTATCAGTCACATTAATCGACATAGATTCTGGGCTAGAAGTAAGCAAGGGATCCATTTTATAAGTCGCCCCCGCCGCTTTTTCTAGATAACCGGACGTGGCAATATTTATTTGCTCGAGTTCTCCTGTAACAACATCATCCCTTTTTATACGTTCACCACTTAAAGTTACCCAGGCGACGTAATTTGTAATAATCGGCTGTCCAAGCGCGTTCCGACCAGCGCTTACCCGCTGCGCACCAACCCGATCTCCGACAACCTTTCGTTTATCGTATTTGATACCCCAAGCCTTAAAGAGTTTTTTCAAATCTGACCCATCATCAGGTGGCTGTCGTTTCATTTGATTTCCACGGGTTGCCTCCTCTGAGAAAGGGTCAACAAATATGATGGTATTGTTACCTCGCATTACATGCTGATCGATATAATAGCGATCTGTATCATCCATATCACGAGGATGAATCACCAAGAGTAAATCAAGATCTTCAGGGATTGGATTTTCGAGTGTAATTCTTTCCACGTCAAAACGTTGCCTCAATTGCGCGATAACTTCCCAAGGAGCATAACGTTTCATTGGATCAGACCCAACTGGCAACGAAGAAACATATCCAATCTTTTTCCTTTTAGGATTTGCTAAATTAGAAACCAATCGTGTTAGATCATATTCAAGAAACCTCTCTCGTTGAGGTGATATAAAAGCAATAACGTCAAGATCATCGGTTGTGTTAGTGCCGGCCAATCCAAAATAACCCAAATTACCCGCTTGAGTTATTGGAATACCATGGAGACCAAAACCGACCGCCCGGTCCTCTTCGGGGGAAAAAGGCTCAGGGCGGATAAATTCAAGTTTTATTCTACCACTAGACAGTTCAACATATCGCTCGAGAAGTTCCCTTACACTCCGAGCATAATCCTTTAGAGCAGGACTCTGTTTGACCAATTCGTCTGAAACGAAAAGTCTAAGCGTAACAGGCTCGCGAACTTTTGAGAGAATTTCTTTTGTACCTTCCGAGAGGGTAAAGACTTTTTGTTGGGTGAGGTCAATACTTACTGTTCGGAACGTTTCAGTGGAGAATATATGGAGGGCAACAAAAAAAACAAAAGTCACCACGAGACCAGCCAACCCTAACTTTCTACGATCCCATGACTTCAAACCATTTGCCATGATTACCCCCTTAAGATCCCTTCTTTAGGTCAACCACGACCATGTTCGCAAAAAGGAAAACACCAATAATAGATATGAAAAAGATCAGATCACGAATATCGATTACTCCCCGAACTATTGCATCGTAGTGGACTAGGAAACTGAATGAACGTACCAAATCGATAACGAGATCGGGTGCCCAGCCTCGGAACGCGGATTGTACCAACTCAAGTCCACTCATCATAAAAAGAAAGATAACCGCCGCACCAACAACAAAAGCAATAACCTGATTTCGCGTCATGGCCGAAACAAACCCACCTATAGCAAGATATGAACCTGCCATTAAAAACCCACCCAAGTAGCTCGCGATAATGACACCGTTATCCGGATCGCCCAGGTAATTAACTGTCACCCATATCGGGAATGTTAAGGCCAACGCTATTCCAGTAAAAATCCATGCTGCCAGAAATTTTCCAAAGACCGCGTTAAAAGTGGATACAGGCAGTGTCATGAGAAGTTCCAACGTGCCTGCCTTACGCTCTTCCGCCCAGAGTCGCATAGCAACAGCAGGAATAAGAAAGAGATAAAGCCAAGGTAAAAACCCGAACAGTGGCTGCATATCGGCCTGACCGCGATCAAAAAGACCGCCAAAATAAAACGCTGTCACACCATTAAGTGCTAAAAAAATTACAATAAAAACGTATGCGAGTGGTGTCGTAAAATACGACCGCAATTCTCGTTTACTGATTGCCCAACTAGTAGCCATAACTATCTCCATTAATCCACCGTTGTAATCCGACGGAAAACCTCATCTAAACGTCCGCGTTCGGCCTGAATTTCCTTTACCTCAACGGAGGCGTTCCGAAGCGTCCCACTAATCTCATCTAATATTACCTGTCCACCAGATGGATATACGGTATAGGTAATAGAACTACCATCAGTGTTTCCCTCGACAACTCGATTAACACTTCCAATAGATTCTATCGCGGCTCTTCCTTGTTCAGACTGTTCAACAGAAATCCGCAATGTTACAGCATTATGGAGTTCCGACCGCTCTTCCAAATCAGCAGGTGTTCCATCAGCAACTATTTGGCCATTAGCAATAACCAAAGCCCGGCTGCAAACAGTATCTACTTCATCTAGGAGATGTGTAGATATAACAATAGCTTTTTCTTTAGCCATTTCATTAATAAGCTTTCGTACCTCGTGCTTCTGGTTTGGGTCCAGGCCATCCGTAGGTTCATCAAGAATAAGAATTTCAGGGTCATGAAGAATAGCCTGTGCAATACCAACGCGGCGTTTGTAACCTTTGGACAACGTTCCGATCGATTGATGCATAACATGTTCAATATTGATGCGGCCGGCAGCCTTGGTAATAGCTTCTTGTTTTCCAATGCCAGTCAGCCCGCGAACGTTTGCAATAAAATCCAGTAATTCCGCAGGAGTCATATCTTCATAAAGAGGCGCCCCCTCTGGCAAATAGCCTATGGAACGTTTCACTTCTATGGGTGCTAACGTCACATCATGCCCCCCCACATATGCCGTACCGCTAGTAGGGGTCAGAAACCCTGTTACCATACGCATAGCCGTTGTTTTACCGGCACCATTGGGGCCCAAGAATCCGAGGACTTCCCCGCGGCTAACATTAAAGCTGATATTATCAACGGCAGCAAAAGAACCAAACCGCTTCGTCAGCCCCTCAATCTGAAGCATGGGATCCATCTTTCTGCATCTCCCTTTTGTTTCCGTTCATTTGGTGGACACCCATCCGCCCTCAAACGGGAATTTTATCGAAGTTCGCCGATTGGCCTTAGAAATTTACCGACAGAAATATCAGCATAAACCCACTCACCAAACTTGCCCTTTAAAAAGGCATCGTAGGATTTGGACAATCACTTAATTTTTGTCAAGACTGTTTTGGTTTAAAAGTTATAAAATGTTAGATCTCCCCAAGCTGATTTATTCCAAGCAGCAGGGCAACTTGATCAGCAATCGCCAAAGAAGCGGTCAAACCGGGTGATTCAATCCCATATAAATTTACCAACCCCTGTACACCATGTTCATCCGGTCCTTGAACCAGAAAATCACGGGCAACTTCGCCTGGCGCTTGCATTTTTGGACGAATTCCAGAGTAGGCAGGCTGAATAGAACCATCCAATAAATCTGGGTAATATGCTCTTACCGCTGAATAAAAAGCATCGGCACGTGCGGGATCAACGTCGTAATTAAGGTCATCTACCCATTCAACATCGGGCCCGAAACGAACTTGCCCCCCAAGGTCGACCGTCACATGCACTCCAAGCCCGGCTTTTTCAGGGACCGGATAAATCGGTCTCTTAAAGGGAGGTTTTCCTAGTAGTGAGTAATAGTTTCCTTTGGCATAATATGATGGTGGTATCGTATTTTTGGTCAGGCCTTTAAATTTAGCCGCTATTTTCTGCGCATGTAAGCCAGCCGAGTTGATAACAATTTGTGCTTTTAGATTTATGGGAGTTTCTCCCACGATCGATAAATGAATCCCATCTTCTCCAATGGACCCACTTTCAACAGGGGCGTTAAAGGCAATTATCGCTCCAGCAGTCTCAGCGTCACCTTGATAGGCAAGCATTAGTCCGTGACTATCTATAATGCCTGTTGAAGGTGACCATAAAGCCTTTACACAAAATACAGCCGGTTCTTCAGCATTTACCTCTGAGGGTGTTCTCCATTCTAAATCCTCTACACCATTATCAGCTGCCGCCCTTTTTAGACGTTCGAGTTCCGAGATCTGATGTTCGTTTGTCGCAACGATAAACTTTCCACAATTACGATACTCTACACCATGGCTCTGACAGTAACCGTAGAGAGCTTTTTTCCCTTCCACACAAAACCGAGATTTCCAGCTCCCTTTTGGATAATAGATTCCTGCATGAATAACCTCGCTATTTCGGGAACTGGTTTCCGTCCCTATAGCCTCTGCTGACTCTAAAATAATTACCTCGCGGCCTGCCATTGCCAGCCGGCGAGCAACGGCAAGCCCAACTACACCTGCCCCAATCACTATTGCGTCTACCGAATCGACCATTCCAAAAGCCCAAGTCTATTAATTTGCACCAATTATATGCCAAAAGATTTAAATTACAGCCAGATCCCGCATAGGATCTAAACCTTTGGAAATACTTTACATCGATATGTCCATAACCCTAGCAGAGATAACAAAAAAATTGCTGCTATTCCTATAATGTAAAAACTATCTTCCCGACCAAATATCTCCGCAACAAATCCCATGATTACCGGAACCGCAAACCAGGTCATTTGGTTGAGGGTCACGCGGAGACCCATCGCCCTCCCCTGCATTTCACTTTCCGCATATCGTGCTATCATAGAAATTATAAAGACTAGGCTTGCCGCCATAGCCCACCCCCTAAGCCCCGAAGCGAACATTAACCAACTTACCTGATCGCCAAGAAGCGGTGTGATGGTAATGAAAAAAATTGAAGCGGCAACAACCAGTATAAGTAGCCAATGATCTTTTAGATACCTTTGCAAAGGGGCTGCCGATAAAGACCCAACCAATCCGAAAGCACCATTTATGGAAATTAACAAACCTATTGTTGTTGCGGAAATTCCAATATCCTTTAGATGGACACCATAAAAAGAGGCCTGAATGCCTCCCCCTAAATGCCTTAGAAGGGACATCGTCAAAACAAAGAAAATGGTCGGCAAGGCCAATAATTTGAAAACCGTAATATAGTCAGAAATTTTCGGGATAAGAATTTGAAGTGTAAATTTTCTTTCTATTGAGTTGTCTTGGCTCTTAGCTTGATGATCAATATCACGAGGCAATAAAAAAACTGAGCACAAAATTCCCGTCGACCACAAACCAATGAGGCCAAATCCACCCCAGGGACCAAGATAATCCCAGGCTATACCACTAATTGCTGGTCCAATCAGTAGCCCAAGTCGTGTACAAAATGACATACGACCAGTATATTTAGCATCTCCCTTCATGACCCTGCTCACCATGGTTTGTGCACCAACCCAACCAAGAGAATCTACGAGGCCCGTGATTAATTGAAGCACTATGATTGCCCAAATAAATGGTGTGATGGGATAAAGCAGAGGTGTTAAAGCCCCAATCAAGGCAAGAAGTATCATGACACGACGTGCACCCAGCCGGTCGATTACCGCACCTCCGTGAATAGCAAGTAACATCGGGCCGATATGTCGACACCCAATAGTGACACCAATTAGCCAATCGGGAACGCCTTGTAATAACAGCCAAATTGGCACGACAACCCAGCCCATATTCGGCATGGTATTACTGAATGCAGCCGCGCCATACACGCCAACCTGTATGCGCCAAGGAATCTTCCCAACCGCATCACTCATAGGAACTATTATTCACTCCCACCGTTAATGTCCTTCCGTCTTGAGAGCCAGAAGCCTGTCATTACCAGCATACTAACCATAATTACGCCGATAGCATAAAACCCATTTGCTAAACCAATAAGATCTATCACCCCCCCCATCAAAAGCGGCACTATAAATCCCGTGAGCCTGTTAGCCGTATTACGGAGACCAACGCTAGTACCCTGTAGCTTTAGGTCACTTGCCCTTGCCAAAATAGAAATCATCAGGGGCTGGCTGATACCCAAAGAAGCCCCCCGCAATGCGATTGCGACCGCGAAAAACACAAATGTCCCAAGTAGTGGAGTAATACATATAAAAATAACCGATCCCATTACAGTAGCGAGTAATAACCAATGAGGAGAAAAAAATCTTAGTAAAGGACCTACAGATAAAGATCCCAAGCCTCCAGCAATTGCAGCCACGGAAGTCAAAACCCCAATCAAAGTACCAGACAGGCCAACCACCTCATCGAGATAAACAACATAGAAGCCGGTTTGAACTACATTTCCAGCGTTACGCATCATTGTAATAAAGGCGACGAATAGAACGGCAGAGATTGCCAGCATACGAAAGGCCGCAATGTAATCGCTTAATCGGGGCAATAGGATTGAAGCCGTGAGTTTCTTTATCTTATCAGTTCCCATTCCCACAACCGGTAATGCTAAGGCAGAAAAAAACCCAAATGAGGCCCATACGCTCATGACGCAAAAGGCAACCCAGGCACCGCCTATATCCCATGCAAGTCCAATCATGGGAGGACCTACGAGATGACCAAGTCTCAATGCAAGTGACAATCTCCCCGCATAGACAGGACTTCCTTGCATAATCTGACCAATAAGCGCCTGCGCACCCATCCAGCCCATAGAAGTCGCTAAGCCAGCAAGGGTTTGTAGAAAGATTGCGGCCCAGATATACGGCATACTAGGAAAGAATAGAGGCACAAGGGCGTTGACTACTGCAAATATTAACATCACGCGCCGTGTTCCCAACCTATCCATAAGAGCTCCCCCATGGATTGATAAAAGGAGGGGTAAAAAATGGCGGGCGCCAAATACCAAGCCTATCAATGTCGCAGACGAACTGAAGGTGGAGACCCAAAGGGGGACAATTAAACCGGAAATGTTTGCCATACTGTTCGCAAACATCCCGGAGCCATAAACAGCGAGCTGGGTCCTCAAAGGAATTCTCGGTTCACTCATCAACGCTAACCTTAACCCTTGCGATTACCCAGGTCGTTATGGCAATGAACAAAAATAGCAGCAAATAGAAGAATAATTAATAGAAGAGACCCCATAACATAGAAGCTAATTTTTATGCCGACAAACTCCGCTACTGCCCCCATCAATGGAGGCACTACACTACTTGCCAAACGGTTAACCGTAGTCCTTAATCCAGCACCAAGACCTTGTTCGTTTGCCGCAATTGCCCGTCCCAATACAGAAATTTCCATGGGTTGACTGATCCCCAAACAAAGTCCACGAAGGCCAATTACAATTGCTAATATGATCAAAGTAACCCAAACGACGGACCCAAAGACCAGAATGGGGGTCACAGCTATTGTCACGACAGTCATAGATACTGCGCATAGAACTAACCAATGGGGGTGAATTATCCGGGCCATTGGGGACGCCACCAACGAACCAACACTGGCAAGGAGCTGCGCGATACCAATGAGAATTCCAATAACAGCAGCGGAAATTTCAATATCACGCAGATACACAACATAAAAAGAATTTTGAATCCCTGTAGCTCCAATTCTGACCATTGTGGCCAAAAGGATAAGTGCAACAGCTGGAATGGCTATCAATCGTAAAGCATCAATGTAATCCCTTACACGCGGAATAATGTCCCCAATCTTTAGTTTCCTGTCATATACTACAATCTTCTCTTCAGTTGATTGAGGAATTTTTAATACGCACCAAAACCCTATTGTAGACCAAAGACTCATTAGAACAAACGTTGTCGAAACATTGGTTTGGTCCCATAAGAATCCAAAAATGATAGGGCCAAAAAATGCTCCTAGCCTAACAATGGAAGTCATCCGGCCCACATAACGACGGCGCCCACCCATAATATGTCCACTGAGTGCTTGGGCCCCCACCCAAACCATTGCATCAGACACACCTGCAATCATTTGCAGCAAAATAATAGCTGTGATAGCCGAACCAAAAGGCAACAAAAGCGCAAGTGGAAACAATAAGGGTGCAACGGCCGCCACAATCGCAAATACAATCATAACACGCCGGGTCCCTATGCGATCCATCAGCGCCCCACCATGAATTGATAAAGCCAATGTCAAAAAATACCTGGACCCGACAATTACTCCAATGAGAAACTCTGATTCTGTTAATTGGACAGCCAGCAAGGCGACGATTAATGAGGAGATCAACACCATCGTGAAACTGAATAAACCAGCTCCATATATTGCTGCTTGCGTTTTCCACGGAATTTCAGCGGCGGGGATATCGTTCATGTGGCTTAAAATTTCCGTTTAATGTAATAAACAAATCATACCACTACTTTGCTTGACAGTCGCTAGGGGCTCCAAGACACTTAATCCACCCTTTTTGTAAAACGAGCAAGGGGCTGGCCATACTTTATCAGCCCAAAGGAGAGCGTTACGATGGACGGACAATCGAACTCCGCGGTGGAAATCGCCAAAATAGAAGTAGCCGCATGCACGCGTCTTTTAAATTTTGAATGTGTATTGGGATATAGCGGCCATGTTAGCCAACGCCTCCCAGATGGGGAAACACTTCTTATTCAGGCTTTTGACGCAAGTAGAAATGATTTAACTCCAGACGACCTGTACGTTATTGACCTGGATGGGAACGTACTCGATGGGAACCCTAAAGCTCGGCCGGTAAATGAGCTTGAAATTCATTCAGAAATTATGCGTGCAAGACAAGATATCAATGCAGTGCTTCATTGGCACCCAGAAATTGCCACTCTCTTTACTATGGTTGAAGGGGTCCAGCTCGTGCCAATGAAAAACCATGCTTACAGATGGTCAAGTGGTATACCAACTCACCCTGAATCTTGGCATATCGATACCCAAGAGCGGGGAAAAGCAATGGTGGAGACAATGGGTGAACATAATGCCGTACTATTGCGCGCCCACGGTGCCGTCATTGGGTCAGAGAGTATACCAGCACTTATGGTTGACGCTGTCCATTTTGATGAAAATGCGAAAGCCCTATATGAGGCTTCCCGGCTGGGCACACCAACGCCATTAACGAAAGAGGAATCAGATGAATTTGCAGCGAACTTCAAGAGAACCAACCACTCTATTAAACTTTGGCGATATTACCTGAGCCGAGGACACGACGCAGGTGTTATACCAGACGAATGGGCTGAATGTCTCGCACCAGCGGAAAGGGCCTAAAGTTATAATAGTTAAGCAAAAAGGGGCTCACTTAAAAAATTGTTAGCTAGCCTTTTTAAAGTCGCTAAAATTATTTATATGGCTCAAAACTTCGTCCAAATGCATAACATCTGCGTACTTATGGTGCATATCAAATAAGTTGACCATGTGATTTATTGCCGTCCGGTCATAACAGCACTCTTCAACCAGAGTAACGTGAAAGCCATTTGCCTTTGCATCTTGAACTGCCGCACGAAGACAACCGCTCGTGGTGCCCCCTCCCATGATCAAGCTTTGAACTCCCATTTGCGTCAAATGAGACAATAATGGCGTCCCATAAAATGCACTAGCCCTCTGCTTATAAACCACCAATTCATCATTTTCAGGGGCTAACTCCTCAAGAATTTTATAAGACCCTTCATTTTCATCCAATACTTGGCGATTTGTGGCACGCCCCTGACTAGAGAGGCTTCTTGTATCACCAGTGCAGTAAGTAACTGGGATACCTGCCGCTCGGGCCGCCCCAAGCAATTGTTTTGCCGGCTCAACCATTGCCCAAGCACGCTCACCGCACGAACTAGGATGATCCTTAATGACATCTATTACTTTTTGCTGGCCACCTTCATAGCTAGCCTTATAGACGTCAACCATTAGAACTGCAGGGTTGTCTCCGATGTAAACCTCTCGGTCATAGTGGCTATATATTTCAAGCGTTTCGTCATCGATAAAATCGCGCCAGCAATGGTCTTCAAAATCTCGAGCCATCAGAAGTCTCCCACGTTAAGTTGGTTTTAACATCTATTATATAGCGCCAAAGCCAAATTGGTCGATAGTTTCTATTCTTTTTATATCAATCTGCTATCCCGCGCAGCCCGATTGATTAAAAACATAAACATCGTGTAAAAAAGTAAAAAAAACAATAAGACAAGTCCTTTGCTCCAAGCTGATGCGCTTATCAGCCAAATCGCTGTAATCCCTTGCATTACGCAAAACAAAGCATAGAGACTACTTACCTGCACGTGTGACCACCCCATTCTATTCAGTAATTGATATAAATGGGACCGGTGAGCATCTGTAATATTTTCCTTGGCACCTAAACGTCTAATAAATGTGTAAGTCGTATCAAAAATAAAATGAAGAAAAAGTATCGGCATTATCCAAAATGCGACCTTTGGTCCATTGGCAGCTAAAGTGAACACTGAGAGACCTGCAAATAAAAATCCTAAAAATTGACTACCAACATCACCCATAAAGAGCCGAGCTTTTGGAAAATTAAATGGCAGAAATCCAGTTACTGAAGCGACAATAATATAGCTCATCACGAAGATATGTATCGCTCCTTCTTGAAAAGCTATAATCGAGTAAAAGAAGGCAGAAACAATAGCCGTACAGCCTGCCATTCCATCCAGCCCATCCATAAAATTAAAGGCATTGGTCAACCCGACAACCCAAATCAATGTAATTGGATACCCCCACCAACCAAGGTTAATGGTTCCGATAAAAGGCAATGTTATTTGATTAATTACCAAATCGCCGGCAAACAAGACCATAACCGCGCTTATCTGTAAAAATAACTTTGTTTTAAAGTTCGGCAATTTACCGATGTCATCAACAAAGCCGGCGATAGCGACTATTAGTGATCCGCCCAACAACCAAAAAATAGCAAGACTATTGGTTCCACCATCCCCAACCCATAGACAATACAAACTTATGGCTACTGTTATGATGGCAACAGCTCCTACCCCACCGCCACTTGGCGTTGGCTTGTCATGAGAGGAACGATGGTTTGGCAGTGCCATAATGCCAACTTTCAGCATTAAGCGGGTAACCAATGTCGTCGCTATTATTAGTAGTACGACAAAAACTAAGTGGTCAAAAATTGAATTCATTTAAAATTCATCGAAGAACTACCTAACGTTACAATTAGCCCTTCCCCATAATAAAACTTATTTGAGTATAAAAGAGGTCTGGTAATCCCAATTGAGTATAAAATTGAAGAACGTTACCTTTAATATCCTTGGTTAGAAGTTTTTAGACAATAACAAATTTACTGTAACACTTGCATAGAGATATTTGCGACCTATCATAGCAACATGATTGAAATTATTAACCTAGCATATCTACGTATGGGCGCTGCGGACCTCGATGAAGCGGCCTTATTTGCTACTGAAACAATTGGTCTCCAAGAGGTCCGTCGAGAAGACAATAGAATTTATGTTCGAGGAGATGAACGTGACCATGACATTTGCTACGTATCAGGCGGTGTCGAAGAACATGTCGTTGGGTTTGAGGTTTCAAACCAAAATGAACTGGAATCCGGATATAAAAATCTAAAGAGTGCAGATATATCGGTCGAATGGGGAACCGACCCGGAATTGCAGGACCGAAGGGTTGCAAACTTTTTCAAATTTTGTGACCCAACAGGTAATAAATTTGAAGTCGTAATCAGGCCTCAAAAGTCGGCACGGCGCTATTTTCCAACAAGAGATGCAGGGATTTCCGAATTTAGTCACGTCGGTCTAAAAACCAGTAATGCCCCCAGAGACGAGAAATTCTGGACCACTTATTTTAATATCCAGCCAAATGACTGGATAGGTGATGCCGGCTTATTATCTTTCGATTCAGTCCACCATCGGATCGCCCTTTTTCCCGCAGACAAACCTGGTATCCAACATATTAACTTTCAAGTGGATAGTATCGACGACATTATGCGGTCTTACTATTTTTTATCGGAGAAACAGGTTCATATAGTTTTTGGTCCTGGCCGACACGTAACTTCTGGAGCTATGTTTTTATATTATGAGGGGCCTGACGGCATGATCTATGAGTATTCTCATGGCGTCAAAATTATTGATGATCCGAATTATAGGCCAAGACAATATCCATTTACACCAGAAGCATTCTGCGCATGGGGTTCCAAACCGGATATTCCTGAATTCAGGAAGTAAAAAAATAATGACAAATGATTTTGGATCTATCGGTGAACCTATAGAAAATACTCAGAAAAGAGTGCGCTTGGCGGCAAGAGCCTTAGCTCGCCATAACCTTGTGCATGCCTACGGACATGTTAGCTCTAGGCTAGACCACGAAAGTTTTCTCGTCTGTGCACCTAGGCCAATGGGTTTAATCACGCCTGGTGAAATAGGCACTGTTGTGCCCGTCGCAGGAAAACTGCCCGAGGGTGTCCTTGGTGAGGTAAGGTGCCACCAACAAATATATACTGCCCGCGAAGACGTGAACGGCATATGCCGAGTATTTCCGAGAAATGTCATGACCCTGTCAACGTTCAGAAAAACACCTAAGGCACGTCTTGGGTTTGGTTCCTATTTTTATCCAAACGCTCCTCTATGGGATGATCCCCTGCTGTTGCGCTCTGACGAGCAGGCTGCTGAGTTTGCTAAAACTTTAGGAAATAACAGGGCCATAGTGATGAGAGGAAATGGGGCTGTTTGCGTTGCCCCCACGGTCGAAGAAAGCATCGTTATGGCATTTTATTTAGAGGAATCCGCCGCTACCGAGTTAGCCGTAATGGCATCGCACTCAGAAAATTCGTCGGTTTGTTTTACAGAGGAAGAAGCTAAAATCAGGGCGACTGGAACCGGAAGAATATATGAACGTTTGTGGGAATATATGACTGCAGGGGATCCTGAAAGTTCGTCATAGATTTCTTAGACTTTGGACTGCGCGAATTGGTTTCTAAAATAAAAATATTTATCAGCCGCTTTGCATTTTTGCCTATTCTCACTATGTGCTCTTGTACGCATCCAACCTTGATTGAAAAATTAAGACATGCCCAATATTTACCGGAAAACTCAGTTCAGACTATTTCTTATTCAAAGGAAGAGTTTTCTGACCTGAAAAAGCTTATAATTTTAGTCACAAGAAATCCAGTCGATCAAAACTTATCTAAGTTTGAGGTAGGACGATATTCCGCGGAATTAATTAGCGAAGATAAGAAGTTTTACTGGTATCTGAGCCCTCTGCCCAACAGCGTGGGCCCCTACATAGTAATAGCTGACCGACCAAGAAATAACCTTGTATTTGAAGCACCTCATCCAATTAAGGATAGAGCTACAGGGTTACAGGCGGTACTTCTATTAAAGGCGTTAGAGGGGCGCGCTGCAATAATCTCTGGAAATGACCGATGTGCAGCCAGTACAAAGTCTATTTGTAGCGGAAAAACCAGGATCTGTGGTGACAAGCTATCCAGCTATCCTGTTTCCGACCCAGCCCACAGCGTGCCGAATATGTTTCACTCGACCCATACTCTATTCTCAAAACTCTGGCCAAATGCTTTGTTCGTTCAGTTACATGGCTTTTCGGGTAAAGGGACCGACACCCTGTTTGTTCTTTCAGATGGTACGCGCGGGAAAAGAAACAACAGCCCTGGAATTGTAACTAAGGTCCGAGACAACATTAGAAAGTCATTGATTTTGTCAAAAATTGCTACGAGTTGCCAAGATTATCAGGACGATAAATTCAAATATCGTAAAGTTTGCGGGAGGACAAATTTACAAGGCAGACAATTGAACGGGAGTACCGATATTTGCCATGAAGGCGCATTTACGTCGTTGGGCCGCTTTTTACACATAGAACAACAATGGTCGGTTCGAAAGCCGGTTAGAGATTTTGGATATGATGCAATAAATAATGAGTACCAGAAGGCACTTATTGGATCGCTTTATGCTGTTGGCCCCTGTATTGGCAACTGCATAAACCCCTATAACAAATGACCACTTTTCTCTTTCTTTACCGATAAATAAAACTCGTTATGATCATTAGATGGGAAAGCGTGAGGCACACGCTCAATAACTTCAATTCCAAATGTTTTAAGTCCTTTAACCTTATCAGGATTATTCGTCATTAAACGTACTTTATCATAGCCCAACTGCCTCAGTATTCTGGCTGCAGGTAAAAAAATACGTTCATCTGACTCAAACCCTAATCTTTCGTTCGCCTCAACCGTATCAAAACCCTGATCCTGCAGTGCATAAGCCCTCAGCTTGTTAGTCAAGCCAATACCCCGCCCTTCCTGTCTCAAATATAATAGGATCCCTGCACCCTCCTGAGAAATTTGAGCTACCGCTCCTCTTAATTGCTGGCCACAGTCACATTTCAGGGAACCGATAAGATCACCTGTAAAACATTCGGAATGTATTCTCGCTAGAACGGGAATATCCGTCGGGGGATCACCAATAACAATTGCGAGATGTTCGCGTGCTCCGTCAGGCGATCGGAACGACAGAATTCTCGTATTTTCTGCATCTTCAAGTGGAACACGAGCCGCATTTATTTGTTTAAGCGCACCAGCAGTGTCCATTTCATACGACATGACCTGTGACGCCATAATTGAGTAGCCACCATTTTCCGTAAAAGAATGCTGAGACTTATCACTACATTCAACTAGAATGACCGATGGCAAAAGACGAGCTATCTTTGCAAGTTGAACGGCTGCAATACTGGCAGAGGTGATAGGATCCCTTATTGCAGTATAAGGACCTCTTAACGGGTTGGACAAGTCAGTGGTTGGGTCAGCAATAGTTCTTGCCGCTTCCGCGTTTTGCCAGGACCCAAAGGGTATCAGTATAACCTCATCTGTATATAACCGTACCTTCAACGTGCGTGCCCGATGATGTGTGATCGCGACAGCTGGCTCTTTATGGCCCGTCTCTACCAACCAATTAACCCCCTTATCAGTGGCCATTTCGGACGCGATCGCAAATAACGACGTTCCCGAAGAATCGTGAATATGGATAGGCCTCCCCCTACGAAATTCATATGATGCCCTATCAACCACGACTGTAGCAGTGAGGCCGAGACCAGAATGAGACGAAGATTCTTCCGTCTTACTAACTCCTTTTTGTCCAGTGTGAATACCCAGTTCAAGTAAAGCCTCGAGACCCCAGCCAAGGCCGCGTGCAATTCCTTCAAGCGTGTCACGCCTGGGATTCATCGACTTATCTCTGAGTATGTTACGAATGGCATCTGGCGTCAGACCACCATCAATCGAAGCCTTACGAGCCGATTTGCCAAGTTCATTTAGTCGATTTTGAATTCGATCCTTGAGGGTCGCCATTTAACTCTACTAATACCTATATATAAAAAATACTATCATCTATCTGCGGTAAAAATACCACAAATTTATTTATTAAATAGCAGCAAATGACTGCATTGCCAAATTCACAGTTTCTTCATCCAAATCCGCGAAAGTTGCGGCAAGTAACACCCTTATGTCCTCGTAATCTTGGTCGAGTAATTGGGCTTCAAGGTGCGTAAAATAAAGACCTAAATTTGCCGTACAGATTGCCAATTTTAAAGATGGCTCAAGTTGGGAATTTGGTGCCGAGGTTATGGTTGACGCAAGAGCTATTTGTTCGAGATGTTCCCCATCAATTTCAAGATTTAGAAGGTTTTTTCGAAGTACTTCACAGTTTTTGTCTGAAATGGGAGAGAAATTGCCTTTAAGAGCCAGTCTTACAGAACGAATGCCGCATACTATATCTTTATTCCAGCCCCTTGAAACACCCAGCGCCTTGATCAGAGTATCATGGTCAATTACGGGTCTTCCACTATGTCCCATCCACATACCTAACAGAAGGATATTAACATCGACTATATGTCTGTCTTGTAAATTGATACAAGCCGCCGACACACCTTGCCGCCCATAAACATCAATCGCAAAATCCCAAAATGGGCATTCTTTAAAATCCAACGACATCTTACTATAAACCCCTCGTAAATTTGGTATTACGTCTCTAAGTTGAAACTATGCGGTTATTCTAACCTAGGTTTATACCAAAGTAATAGGAACGGAATATGAGAAAACCACTGGAGGGAAAAATTGCGATCATTACAGGGGGGGGGCGCGGTCTTGGACGCGCTATGGCTTTAGGTTACGCCGAGGCCGGTATTAAAGGCCTGGTCATTACAGCTGCTAAAAATTTTAATCAAATTGAGGATGTTGCCAGAAAAATCAATAAAATAAACGGCAAAATAAACGTACAGGCATACAAGTCTGATGTAACCGACCGCAGCGCATGCCAAGAGGTAGTTAACAAAACAATCGCGAGATATGGTCGGCTGGATATTCTGGTTAATAATGCTGGTCTCGGGCAAGGGATGCTGGCAGATGATCGCGTGAAGTTTTACGAAGGAGACCCTGATGGGTGGAAGGCAATAATAAATACGAATATTAACGGTCCATTTAACATGACCTATGCCGTTATTCAGATAATGCTAAAACAAAAACATGGAAGAATAATCAATGTGAGTAAATCACGGTCGTCAATGTATCGCCCCAATGAGTCGCCCTATGGCCCATCCAAAGCAGCCCTTGAAGCAATGACACTTTGTTGGGCACAAGACCTTAAAGATACCGGGGTGACAGTAAACTCGATTGCCCCTGGTGGTGCTGTTGAGACAGAATTTGTATTGCCTGCAGTTAGAGCGACTGCCAAAAAAGATCAAAAACCTTTCCTGCCGGCGGAGGTCATCGTGCCCCCATCAGTATGGCTGGCATCTGATGAAGCCAAGATTTTAACTGGTTGTCGATTTATTGGCTCAAAATGGGATAACAAAATGCCACCAATCGACGCTTTGGAAGCCTGTCGTGAAGAAGCAGTATTCCTGCCGCCGGAGCGTGACGGAGTTTTAACAAAAACATGGCTATCACCGAAGACCTAATGGAATGGATTTAAAAAACTTTAGTAGTCGCTGGGTTATGTGGTGTCGCTAAATATTCCTCAGACTGCATCTCCTCCAATCTAGAGGCAATTCGCGTAAATACGGGCGCACCAACACCCTCTTTATATAACTGGTCAGGTTGAGACGCTGCAGAACAAATTAGCTTGGTCTTTTGTTCGTATAAAGTTTCGACAAGGATGCTAAAACGTTTGACTATATTTCGGTCACTTGGCTTGAAGAGAGGAATACCCGATAAGATGATAGTTTGGTACTGACAGGCGATCGACCAATAATCCGCGGCACCAAGTGGCTGCTCACAAAGGGCTTCGAATGAAAAACAGGCCACACCGCGGGCCGCCCTGGGCACCAAGATTGTCCTTCCTTGAACAACAATTTTATCCTTTTCTCCTTTTGCTCCGTCTGTTAGACGAAGGAAAGCATCATTTAGGGCGTTTTGGACCCCTCCCCCGAGTGGCGTGTGGTAAACTCCAACAGAATTAAGACGGTCGCGACGGTAGTCTGTTTCACTGCAGAGTTCCAGAACCTGCATTTTCTTTTTCAACAAAGCGATAAATGGCAAAAATCGATCGCGCTGCAAGCCCCCTTTGTAAAGATCATCTGGCGCAGTATTTGAGGTAGCTATCACTGTGACACCATTGTCAAACATCGCTCCAAACAGGCGTCTCAAAATCATTGCGTCTACAACAGCTTCAACTTGAAACTCGTCAAAACAAAGTAAAGGGGACTCCTCTGCAATTTCGCGAGCCAAACGCGGTAATGGATCCTCTGTCTGTTTACCACCACCTTCTTGACGCCATTGATGCAGCTTAGCTTGTACCCCCTGCATAAAAGGATGAATATGTACCCGCCTACGTCGAGGTATAGGTGTGGTCTCATAGAATAAATCCATCAGCATTGATTTACCCCTACCAGGAGGTCCGTGAATATAGAGACCCCGCGGCTGGAATTCTGCCTGACCTTCACCTTTTATTAATTCAAGAAAATTGGCTATTCCACCAGAGGGCCGTATCAACCTTCTCAGATCATTGTTCAGAGCTTCCAATGCTAGGGCGATTTCTTGCTGGCGAGGATCGGGACGAATTTTCCCTTCCTCTAAACGTTTATTATAGGTGGTGAGAAGACCTTCAGAACACATATTCGAAAGCAAACAATATTAACTTAATAAAATGTAATAAACATGGGTTGAAAAATGTTGCAAAATCCAATCAAAGACTCTGACAACCAGCGCGAATCGTCCAGTATTCCCATGCCCTATTAATCGCAAGTGCCCCTCCAATACGTCCGCTACAAAGTTTAATCTCCTCAGTGGTCATATACTTGGGTTCACCCATCTGCATCGCCTGCATCTGGAGCTTTGCATTGTCTTCCAAGTAGACCGCCATCATGACGGCCTCCTTAATATTGTCAGCACCCACCACACAGCCGTGGCCACGCATCAATGCGATGCGGCCCTTTTTCATCCCCTTTGCTAAGTCCCGCCCTTGCTCCATATTCAGAACCAGCAAGGTAGTGTCACCAAAGTTGTCAGCTATATCCCATATTGGAACAGGGCCAAGCATAGTCGCGCCCATATGAAAAACTGGCCGGATCTCCATCCCTGTTAAGCCGAAAGGTATAACGGCGTGAGAATGACTATGGATCACTGAATTAATATCTGATCGAACCTCATATATACCGCCATGAATGTGACGTTCTGCATACATGGGTCGGCCCTGCTGATCTAACGGGTCACCATCGAGAGAGTACTCCATAAGATCGTCGACAGTCACAATACCAGGACTACGCGAGCATGCCATGATATAAAGTTCAGGGTTTATGGGATGCCGCACGCTTACATGGCCAAAAGCATCAACAACCCCTTCATTCGACAAAATCCTGTTTGCAATGACGAGTTCCTTAAGGACCGTATGCGATGTCTCTAAATCCATCATTCCATCCAGTTGGGTTTTTCTAATTTAGAAAACAAAAGAATACGATTAGCCCTTCAGTGTTTGACCAAGATAACTGATTGTCTTGTTCCACGAGTCAGCCGTCGCTTCCGGACGAAAACGTTCTGGAGCAACAAAATTTTGGAATGCGTGACCTGCCCCATCATAACCATGGAATTCATGATCAATCCCAAGTCGTGCTAATTCCGCTGAAATTTTATCACGATCCTCGGGGGACGGATTTTGGTCGTCATTGCCAAAGAAGCCAAGCACAGAACCTTTAATGCCGCCAAACAGTTCAAAAGGTGAAGGCCCATCCTCACTCCAGGGCTTAAAAGTATTACCAGGATAATAGGGCACGCAGGCTTTAAAGACATCGTGTGTTGCAGCACCAAGCAGGGCCATACGTCCCCCCATGCAATGGCCTAAAATACCGAGGCGACTCATATCGATGTCTCCCCGCTGGGATAACCAGTCTAATGTTACCGTCACATCCTTAATAATTTCTGGATCAACTGGAAATGGGTTTTCGGATGCAGGCTCAAGAAGCGGTGGCCAGTGATAAAGATCCATTGCCGCCGAAAAGAATCCGGCTGCTGCAAGATCGTCACAAACCTTTATCGTAAAATCATCAAAACCACCCCGATGGTACATGACCACAACGGCCGGATGGACCCCTTCACCGCCGGGCGATGAGTAAGCAATCCGCATTGTATTTCCATCAACATTTACTTCCGTGAATTCAACCATCCAAATGTCCCCCGCACATATTGTTCATTAGAAACTGCTCACATGGGCAGTGGTTAAACGGTAATTTGCTCCGGTCACGCCGTCAACGCAGCAATAGCTTTATATTCCCCCATTGCCCTTATTTATAGGTATCACTAGTATCCATCCGCTAGAAATTTTGGGATTTACCATGAAAGATCAAGAAGCTGAACCTGCTTGGCTGAAACCTATAGTCGACTATACACCATTAGCTGTATTTTTTGCGGCATACATGTTTGCTCCGGATATAGAAAAAAGCAGCCCTTTATTGACCGCGACAGCGGCTCTAATGATTACTACTGCAATTGCACTCATAATCTCACTGATTGTGGCAAAGCGCGTGCCCATGATGCCCCTTATAACAGCCATCATTGTTGGAATATTCGGCGGACTAACACTGTGGCTTAAGGATGAAACTTTTATCAAAATGAAGCCCACAATTGTACAGGCTTTATTCGCACTCATACTTTTTGGGGGTCTATTATTTAAAAAACCCCTGCTAAAGCCCCTAATGTCCACTGCATGGCCCATGGATGACATTGGCTGGAATAAACTTACTGTCCGGTTTGCATGGTTTTTCGTTTCTATGGCTTTACTCAATGAGGTTATATGGCGAACGCAGAGCACGGATTTTTGGATATCTTTCAAAGTATTTGGGCTGATTATTCTGACCCTGATTTTCGCTGCCGCACAGGCGGGATTAATGCAACGGCATGCGCTAAAAAAAACCAGTTAGATCCTTAGTAGTTTTCAATTAGTTTAAAATGACAAGTTTTTTACACCTTTTTTATGGGTTTCTACGAGGAAGTTGAAATGACCGGGCCTCAATCACTTTTCGAAAAACTATGGGAACATCACTCGATTACCAGTAACGAATCCGGTCAAACACTCCTCTTTATTGACCGCCATTACTGTCACGAACTTTCTTTTCATGCTTTTAATATGCTTCATGGCAATGATCGTAAAGTTCGGCATCCAGAACGAACCTTTGCCATACCAGATCATTATACACCCACATCAGGACTAAAAATTTCAGATTATGTCAATGACGATACTAGGGCTCTAGTCAAAAATCTGATTAGTAACGCAAAAAAAAATAAATTAAACCTTTTCGATCTAAATGACAAAAGACGGGGTATTATCCATGTCGTGGGACCCGAACAAGGTATCACTCAACCTGGGATGACCATCGTTTGTGGCGATTCACACACTTCAACCCATGGCGCTCTTGGGGGGCTCGCATTTGGTATCGGTGCCTCTGATGTCAGTCATGTCCTCGCTACTCAAACCTTGTGGCAACCAAAACCAAAATCCATGCGTGTAACCGTTAAGGGAAACCGGCCTATTGGTGTAACGGCTAAAGATGTCATCCTTGGTATCATCGGAAAAATCGGCGCGGCAGGTGGAAGTGGGCATGTAATCGAATATGCTGGACAAGGCATAAGAAACCTCTCTATCGAGGAGAGATTAACCGTTTGTAACATGTCTATAGAGGCGGGGGCACGTGCTGGAATGATTGCTCCTGATGCGGTGACCTTTGATTATCTGAGGGGTCGCCCTTATGCCCCCCAAGGAGTGAATTGGGATATAGCACAAGAATTTTGGAGTACTCTGCCGAGTGATCGCGATGCCCCTTTTGATAAAGAGGAATTCGTTGATGTAAACGACATTGAGCCAATGGTGACATGGGGAACCAGCCCGGAGGACGTTTTACCTATTGGCGCGTCAGTGCCGGACCCATCTCTGGAAACGGATGAAAAACAGCAAGCGGCATTGAGGCGTAAAATGGACTATATGGGTCTGCGCCCGGGACAAGCAATTTCAGATATTAAGGTCGACCGTGTATTTATCGGGTCCTGCACCAATAGTCGCATCGAAGATTTACGGGAAGCGGCCATCGTCTTGAATGGTCAAAGAACTAAGATTCCAATACTCATTGTTCCTGGTTCGGGTTTAATCAAGGACCAGGCAGAGCAGGAGGGCTTAGACCAAATTTTTATAAAAGCGGGTGTGGACTGGCGACCGGAAGCCGGTTGTTCAATGTGCATTGGCGTCAACGGAGATTTTGTAAAGAATGAAGAGCGCTGTGCCTCAACATCTAATAGAAATTTTGAAGGCCGGCAGGGACGAGGTGCCCGAACGCACTTGGTGAGCCCAGCCATGGCAGCTGCAGCTGCAGTAAACGGTTGTTTCACAGATGTTCGTAGAATGGAGACAAAATGATGGAACCATTTACCCGTTTTACTGGAGTTGCCGCTCCGATGGATCAGAACAACATTGACACAGACCAGATCCTGCCCGCGCGCCATCTAATGATGCCCCGCGACGAACGTTATGGAAGTTACGTTTTCAAAGACCTTCGCTTAGATGAAGAAGAAAAAGAAATTAAAGATTTCGTCCTGAACAAAGACGGCTTCCGTTCATCACGTATTATTGTTGCAGCGCAAAATTTTGGTTGTGGTTCATCACGAGAAGGTGCTGTTTTTACACTAGTAGACGCCGGTTTTCGATCCATCATAGCAACCAGTTTCGGGGATATATTTTATAACAATTCTTTCAACAACGGTCTTTTGCCAGTTGTTTTACCCGAAGAAACGGTCGAAATGTTAAGACAGCAGTTACATCAGGGACCTGGGGCAGAAATTACGGTGGATTTAGAAGAACAAACAGTGACCGCCCCTGATCAATCTGTTTACCCCTTCGAAATCGACGCCCATCGTCGTAACCGTCTTCTAAAAGGCCTGGATGCAGTTGGGTATACAATGCAGTTCGAGCATGAAATTACCGCATTCGAAAAAAATTATCGGGGTCAGGTTTCATGGGAGCCAAATTCAACTAATTAATTTGAAAATGACCTAATATGAAAATTTTATTGATTATTACTATTTTAATCATGCTGATGGCCGGCTCTCTATATGCAACGTACGAAACCTGGATCGGATTAAATGAGGTGGAAATTTCTTTTAACGGGAAGGTCGCCATGACAATTGGTGTCATCGTGACCTTTTTCCTAGGCACAGGTTTAATGTTCCTTGTATTTTACAGCAGCCGGAATGGTTACGACTCTGACAGCCATTTTACAAATTCAAAATCTGATATGACTAAAAGGAAATATTAGTTTAATACAACTCGTTATGCATCTTCGCACTCGACAGCCCCTGTTACGAGGGGGTCCTTAAACAAAGGAGATAGTAATTATGGCCAACTTGCCGGTCACCATGGCCTGCGGCCCATATGATAGAATGGAGGCGCTGAGCTTAGGCGTTATTCAACCCGAGGGTATTGACCTTCGTTATATTGCTATTCAGTCGCCTCCAGAGATTTTTGCCCGAATGATCAAGACTAACTCTTTTGATGTCGCAGAAATGTCTCTTGCCCATTACCTGATTTCTCGCATTCGAGGTGAATTTCCCTATGTGGCTATCCCAGTATTTCCATCCCGAGTATTTAGACATGGCTTTGTATTCGTAAACTCCACGGTCGGGATAAAAACAGCCAAGGATCTCGAAGGTAAGCGTGTAGGCGTCCAAGAATATAGGCAAACTGCAGGCGTTTGGGTTCGAGGTATTTTACAGGATGAATTTGGTGTCGACCTAAATTCTCTTCAATGGTTTGAAGGCGGGGTCAATGCCCCTCGCGCGGAAGATCAGGATATGGACCTTCGGCCAACAAAGGAACTCAATCTAACAGTCATTCCGAGCGACCGGTCGCTTAATGAAATGTTGGAAGAGGGCGAGATCGATGCCTATTTTGGAGCCCGGCGACCTAATGCATTACACAACGGTAATAACGTATTGAGGCTTTTTCCTAACTATCGAGAACTCGAGAAAGCCTATTACAAAAAAACTGGTATTCACCCGATAATGCACACCCTTGTTATTCGGGAAGAAATTTTTAATGAAAACCCCTGGATTGCCGAAAGCCTATTTAAAGCATGCGAAGAAGCTAAAAGCTGGGCCATAGATCAAATTCGCTTTTCGGGAGCGCAACGCAATATGCTGCCGTGGCTCCATGACGAAATTGAGGAAATGCAGGCTTTGATGGGCACTAATACCTGGGCCTATGGGATTGAACCTAACCGTGTAACCCTAGAAACATTCATGAGATATTTGGTAGATCAGCATTATTTGGCAAAGGAAGAGCCTATCGACGGTTATTTTACTCCCATAATATCTTGGAGTGAATAAATAAAAAATCATATAAAAAAAACGGTGCGGGGTATCACCGCACCGTTTTAAAATACTAAAATAAAACCCGAATCCCCTATTTTCTTTTAGCCGCCTTCCTTTTTGCCGGCGCTTTCCGTTTTCGGGCAGCAGATGCTCTTGGTTTACCACCCTTTGCAGTAGTTTTACCATCTGACGCGCCCACGTAAGGTGAAAATACCGGTCTGTAAGCTTTCTCATCGATAAACTGCCGGATACCTTCTTGATAAGAATCATGACCTCTTGCTGCATCCCGCATCTTGATCTCCGCTTGCTTAGCAGCAAGGTAGTCAGCAGCAGCTCTCCATGACATAGTTTGTGTGGCCCTAATTGCGTGTTTTGTCCCGCGCAATACATTTGGGTTTTTATCAAGTAACTCTCTAGCTAGTTTAAGCGTTTCCTTTTTTAAATCTTTTTTAGAAACAGAATAGTTAATAAGGCCTATTTCTGCTGCTTTTTTTCCATTAAAGGGTCTTCCAGTCGCCGCATAAAACATTGCATCACGTGGTCGCACGGTATCTGACATCATCTTAGAAACCATTCCACCGGGCAAAATTCCCCAGTTAACCTCAGACAAGCTAAACGTCACATCATGTGCGGCAATTGCAAAGTCACTACAAATACAATGAGTGAAAGCCCCCCCAATACAAAAGCCGTTAATCATTGCGATGGTTGGCTTATTATACATCCACAACACATCACTGCGCCACCGACTGTTTGCACCGGCTGCCGCCTTTGCAGCGTTATTACCATCGGTTTCACGGAAGTACTCTTTCAAGTCCTGCCCGGCGCTATATGCTGTGCCAGCGCCAGTTAAAATAACAAGTTTGGTATCAGGGTCAGTTTCCAACGACTTCATAATTTCCATCATTTCTGCATGAAACGTTGGACTCATTGCATTTCGTTTTTCTGGGCGATTAAAAGTAACCCAAGTTATTCCATCTTTTTGTTGATCAACCTTAACACAGCTGAATTTCTTTTTTAGCATCAAATTTCTCCTATTTTAGCAACTTTTTTCAAACTCTATTGAGTAGGTTTTTAATTAACTTCAAATTAAAACACATTTATTCTTTACGAACCGTTCTTAAATCAACGGCCCGAACTCCTTTCCCATCTTCAAGGACAATTACCGGATTTACTTCAACCTCAGAAAGTACATTCTGATGCGCAACGAAGAAATCCGATAAACCGACAATCGATTTTACAAGAGCATTTATATCTCGGGGTGCCTGCCCACGAAATCCATCAAGGGCTTTAGCACCCTTTAGCTCCATAAGCATCTCTCGTGCATCCATTTCATTTACCGGAGCCAAACGCAATGATACGTCTTTAATCAGTTCAACAAATATTCCACCTAGTCCCACAACGACGAGAGGACCAAAATCGGGGTCATCACGAACCCCTACTAGCATTTCAAGTCCTTCAACCATCTGTTGTACAAGAAACCCTCTAATTTTATCAGCCCCTATCTTGTTTTGAAGCTCGGTCGCTGCTTTCTTAACAGCGGCCGCATCAGGCAAATTAAGAACAACTCCGCCTGCCTCAGTTTTGTGACTAATTTCATCAGATACGATTTTAAGTACGACCGGAAACCCTATGGTTTCAGCCGCCAGGGCAGCATCTTCAGAATCATTCACAATGGTTTGGGTAGGTGACGTCAGCCCCCTATCAGAAAGATCTTTAATTAGCTGCCTCTCAGAAAATTCTTGAAGGTCGCCATTTGGAGCTGGTAATCTGGCAATACCGCGTCTACGTGCTGCGCCGTACCTCACCAATGCTTGCATAGCTTTTACCGTTTCAGGAATACCGAAAAGAAATGGCACACCCGCCGCATCCTGAAAACTACGGTAATCTTCATCAGCGTTTTCAGACATTCTTGCGAAAGGTAAAATAGGTTTAGAGGTATGGTCTCTCAAATCAACATAGAGGTGAGCTGTTTCCGTGTCACCAGGAAGAGGCAACCTTCCTTGCATCGCTATAATATCCACAGCCGGATCATCAGCAAAAAGCTTACAAAGTTTACAGAACCGCGGTACATCACCTGCTAGGGGCGTCCCAGCATCCATCGGATTATAAACATCAATTTCCTCAGGGACTAAATCAACCATTTTTTCTACAGAATCTGGGGAGAGTTTTGCTAATGTGGCCTCTTCATCAGCTACAGCATCCAATGATAGGCCTACGGCTCCACCTGAAGTTGTCACAATAGCCAGCTGATCACCCTCAGGATAACGTTTCTGCGTGAAGGCCATAGAAATCTCGACCATGTCATCCAAATTTTGACAGCGTGTGATTCCATATCTTTGGCACATTGCCATAAAGACATCATCATCCACGGCGACCGCACCAGTATGCGTTTTAGCCTGCTCCTTACCGAGTTCGCTTTTTCCCAATTTTACAAGTATCACCGGCTTTTGTACGTCAAAGGCACGACGAGCAGCCTCCATGAATGCTTGTGGGCGCCTAATACTCTCGAGCATTGCAACAATGATCTCAGTATCAGGATCATCAACCAAGAAATTTAGATAGTCAGCGCAGTCAAGGCTAAATTCATTACCGCAGGACACCGCATAAGAAAAACCAAGCCCGCGTTGAGCTGCGCGGGCAAACCAATATCCTAGAGTACCTCCCGAATGGAAAATACCTCCGATAGGGCCCTGTTTAAGATTGCGCAAACGAGTCGTTGGGTATTGAAGCATATCCATCGGCAAGGAGAATGTCCCCATACAATTCGGTCCACAAACCGAAATACCCGACTGATCGATAATTTTCTTGAGTTCTTCACCGCGCTCTACGCCAATTTTCTTCCTTCCTTCACCAAAGCCCGCAGAAAATATAGTCGCTGCCTTTAGCCCATTGGCCACACCATCCATAATCACATCGTTTACGAAACGCCCCGGTACAACCACCGCAGCATGGTCAACCTGTCCGGGCAACGAAGAAAAATCAGGATAAACTTTTTCTCCCCAAAGCTCTTCCCTTCGAGGATTAATAAGATAAACCTTAATCGGCATACCCGCTTCTTTCAGGTTGTGAAACAAGACCTTGGACCATCCATCACCGCCAGTTTCACTAGCGCCAACGATCGCCATTGATTTCGGTTTTAATAATGGATCAACGTCGCGGAACATATTAGTCATATTTTTTTCTTAAATCTGTTAGTGAAATTTTATTTTTAGGAAAACCGTCCAGGAGACCTTCCTTCTAGTACACCATCAGGCCTCGGCAGTCCCTCTGGTTTATGGCAACCGTCACGGTAACGGCCTATACCCTGCCCCGTTGCAAGAATTTTACCATTTTCGTCCCTTGCCTCGGCAACCGACATGAACATGGTTCTCCCGCCGCCAGTCTTTCTTGACTCAACAGTTACACGACTACCCTTCTTAACGGGCAGAATTAAATTAACTGTCAGTGTAACTGTTGCACCGGAACGATAATTCTCAGGAACTGTACAATATATCGCGGCATGCGCTAGAGCCGTATCAATAACCGTCGACATACACCCTCCATGCAAAACGCCCGTACCATTTAGAACGTGGTCGTTCACATCAAACTCTATTAAACATCGGTCAAGTTCCCACTCAACAAGACGTATCCCTATATAATTTGCAAAAGCGGCAAAGGTTTTAAGCGTCGGGCGTGCCGGCGGCAATTTGGGTGTGTCAGTATCACATTTATTGGCCATCAAACTCTCTCATTCACCAAATTCTCGAAGGACTAATCTGGCCAAAGCCATTTTTAAAATTTCTGTTGGACCCTCAGTAATGACCATACTACGTTGATCCCGGAAAAATTGTTCGATAGGCATGTCTTTTGTAAGACCCATACCACCGTAAATTTGCATACACCTATCGGCGGCTTTAAACGACATCTCATCACCAAAATATTTACACATATAGGATTCTTTACGCACATCTTGGCCCTGATCAGCTCGCCAAGCAGCGTTATAAACCATTAACTGCAGCTGGTGCCTCGTTTCGTACATATCCACCAGCATATTTTGAACTGTTTGACGCGATGAGAGCTTCGCACCAAATGTCGCCCGCTGGTTTGAATAACTTGCAGCCAACTCCAGACAGCGAGTGATTACACCAACACCACGAGCGCCATGCCTTAAACGACCCTCCGTAAGCCAACTCTGTGCGGCCCTCATACCATCGCCCTCTTCACCAACACGCTGATTAGCAGGAACCCGAACGTTTTCGAAAAGAATTTCCCAAGGCTTATCCGCAATCATTAATTCCTGTTGGCGCAGCTTTGTAATACCGGGGGTATCCATATCTACCAGAAATACTGTCAACCCCCCTCGCGACCCCTTTTCCCTATCCGTTGCCGTAACGACTTGCGCAAAATCTGCATTCGTTGCACCAGTAATCCAGCGTTTATGACCATCAATAATGTAGTCGTCACCATCCCTCACCGCCGTAGTACGAATTCCGCCGGGGTCACCTCCTGCCTCAGGTTCACTTTGACAAAAACAACTGGTTTTTTCCCCCTTTATTACGGGATAAAGAAATCTATCCTTCTGTTCGTCATTAATCGTATACAGAATTGGACTTACTCGGGGACCAAAAATTGATGCGTTACGCGCCGGAATGGCTATAGTGCGTGCCATCTCTTCCCACATCACAGCTTTCGATAAATTTCCTAAACCCAGGCCACCAAACTCCTCAGGTACGTCAAACAACCAAAGGCCAAGATCCCTCGCCTTTTCTTCCAAAGTTTCTTGAACTCCTGGCAAAAATTCCGTTCCATCATTGGTCTCTCGCTCAATCGGAATCAACTCCGTATCAACAAACCGCCGCAAATTATCTTTCAGCATTACCAACTCTTCGGGGAGGTCAAAATCCATCCTAGAATCTCCTTAATATTACTTAGATTTACCAAAACTTCCGTTATGCATTGACGTCTACAACAATTCTTCCCTTTATTTCTCCTTTTAGAATTTGATCAGCCAATTTGGGCAGATCATTCAGGGATACAATCTTTGTTAATCCATCAAGTGCATCTATCGAAAGATCAGTGGACAGCCGATCCCATGCTTCTAGACGTTGATCTAGGGGACACATAGCAGAGTCGATACCCATCAGTTTTATGCCCCGCAAGAGAAATGGAATCACTGTCGCATCAAATTTAATACCGCCAGCATTTCCACAGGAAGCTGCGACACCGCGGAATTTTATTTGTGGCAAAACAGAAGCAAGTGTATTCCCCCCAACTGCATCAACCACACCGGCCCAACGTTCAGATGAAAGAGGACGCTGGGGAACTCCGTCGAGTTCCTCTCGAGGAATAATCACACTCGCCCCAATTGACTTTAGGTCCTCTGCGAACTCCATCCGCCCGGTAGAGGTTTGAACCTCATAACCATAACCGGCAAGGAGACTTATAGCGATGCCACCAACACCCCCATTGCCACCCGTGACTAGGACCGGACCGCTATCCGGAAGAACCCCGTTCTTTTCAAGTTCCATTACCGCCAACATCGCAGTAAAACCGGCGGTTCCAATAGCCATCGCACGTTTTTCAGTCATTTTCTTAGGTAACGGCACAAGCCAATTTGACTCCACCCGAGCTTTCTGTGCATACCCACCCCAATGGGCTTCTCCGACGCGCCATCCAGTAAGAATAACTTTATCACCCACTTTATATTTAGCCGAATTTGAGTCATCAACGGTACCAACAAAGTCAATTCCGGGCACGTGCGGATAGGTCCGAACCAGCCGGCCCAAACCTTTCAGGACCATCCCGTCTTTATAGTTTAAAGTCGAGTGAGAAATCGCAACGGTTACATCACCCTCTGGAAGTTGTTCATTAGACAGATTTTCAATCGATGCCGACACGCCCTTTCCAGCCTCGTTAATAACCAAAGCGCGAAAACTACCTTCCATTTCTACCCCCCTGACAATTGCTACCCTAACTTGATAGGTTTTTTATCTTTTCTATCCCTGAGTCGTCGGACGGTCAATGTAAGCTCTACACATTGACAATAAGCCGTCTCACTCCGATCATTGCTGTAAATAGTTTAATACCAAAAAGGGAGATTTCGAAATGGACTACCCTCTATCCGAGGAACATAGCCTTTTCCGAGAAACAATGAAGCGTTTCGTCGACGAGGAAATGATTCCCGTTGAGGGAGAGACTTGTGGAGAAGATGGAGAACTTAAACCCGAGTGGAGAGAGAAATTTCACGGTCGGGCAAAGGAGCTCGGGATTTGGAAAATGGAAGTCCCCGAAGAGTACGGTGGTGTGGGTGCTGATTTGATCTCACTGTGTATTGTCTGGGAACAATTGGGCAGAACTGTAGCAGTCCCTACCCGAGGCCTCGGTGGAATTATGGGTCCCCAAGTTCGAGCCCCTCTTTATGAGTTAGCCGAAGAAATGAAAGAAAAATATTTATTTCCGGTTTTGAATGGAGAGAAAGAGGCCTGCTTTGCTCAAAGTGAACCCGATGCCGGTGGTGATCCGGGGGGTATGCGAACGGCTGCAACCCGGGTTGGAAATGATTACGTTATTAACGGTACCAAGCGATGGATCACCGGTGCAGCTGAAGCCGATTTTGCCCAGTTACTGGCTGTAACAGATAAAAATAAAGGATCGCGCGGTGGTATCTCCATGTTTCTCGTCGATATGGACACTCCAGGTGTAAGCATCGCTACTCATTACGATACAATGATGGGCGACAAACCAACAGAAATTGTATTTGAAGACGTTAGAATTCCGGCCAAACAGCGAATTGGGGAAGAAGGCCAAGGGTTTTCTCTCGGCCAGCGTTTCCTGGCAAATGGTCGTCTGAAGCATGGTGCACGCGGCGTGGGAACAGCACAACGCTGTCTTGATCTAATGTGTGACTACGCAAAACAACGCGAAACTTTTGGTCAACCACTCGCTAATCGGCAGGCAGTTCAATGGATGATCACAGACACATACGTTGAACTACAAGCTGCAAGGCTAATGGTTTACAACGTTGCAGCGCGTGCAGCTGAGGGAATTGTCGACCGCACGGATGGATTTATTCAGAAAATGTATGCCGATGAACTGGGATTCCGTGCAGCAGACCGGTGTCTCCAGGTGCATGGTGGAATTGGTTTAACAACTGACCTGCCCATCGAAAAGTTTTGGCGCCAGGCGCGTAGTTTCCGCATCACTGAAGGACCTACAGAGATTATGAAGATGGTGATTGCCCGCAACATATTACGTGAATATTAATTAATACACCTATGGGAGGCTAAATACATGGCAAGGAAAACAAGAGCACGAAAACCCTCTACCAGAAAATCAATATCAAAGTACAATTATGACAATGTTCTCGTTGAGCAAAGAAAGGACGGTATTACCTTTTTAACTTTGAACCGCCCGGAGAAAAGAAATGCCATGAGTCCAGGGCTGCACCACGATATGGATGACGCTCTGGAACGTCTCGCGGTAGATCCTGATACCAAATTAGTAATATTAACTGGTGCCGGTAAGGCCTTCTGCGCCGGGCAGGATTTAAAAACCTATTTTAGGGGGCTGTCTAACGACCCCGTAGCCCGGAGCCGGGCAGCTGCTGCATCGGAAAGCTGGCGCTCATACCGTCTAATTGGATTTCCAAAACCAACAATAGCCATGGTCAACGGATTTGTATTTGGAGGCGGTTTGACTCCGATTGTATCTTGCGATGTCGCGGTAGCTGCAAACGAAGCCGTTTTTGGAATTTCTGAAATAAACTGGGGGCATATTCCGGGCGGACTCGTTGGCTGGAACGTCAACCAGGTCATGAGTGCCCGTGACGCGATGTGGTATTCCATTTCCGGCGACACATTTAATGGCAAAGAAGCGGCGGAGATGAAATTCGTGAACTTCTCTGTACCGCGCAGAAAATTAAAGTCAGAAACACTTAAAATCGCTCGCAAACTTCTGAAAAAAAACCCGTGGGCTATTCGTTATACGAAGGAAGCGATCCGTTCCGTCCGTGATATGAATATGGAGCAGGCAGCAGATTATCTGCGCTGCAAAAGCGATGCACTCCAACGAGTAGACAAAGAGCAGGGCCGTCAAGAGGGAATGAAACAGTTCCTAGACGAGAAATCCTTTAGACCTGGCGTTGGCACCTACAAAAGGAAATGATAGACAAGGAACAAATAGATGGCAAAAACTCTTAGCGAAAATCAAGTAAGAGACTTTGAGGATGATGGTTTTCTTTTTCCATACGAAGTTTACACACCAGAAGAAGCAGAAGGCCTTTGGCAGCAGTTTAATGCTTTGGAAGAAGAACTTGGAGAAGAACCACAAAATCGATTTCGTATAAAGGCGCAACTACCCTTCCCATGGCTTTGTGAAGTTGTCAGGCATCCTAGGCTTTTAGACGCGCTGGAAGATCTAATTGGCCCTAATATATTATGCTGGGGGGCATCCTTTTTTACCAAAAAAGCTAACGACCCAAGATTTATCTCCTGGCATACGGACAGCTTCGTATACGGGTTCGAACCATCTGAAACTGTGACAGCCTGGCTCGGCTTTAACGATTCGACCGTAGAATCTGGATGCCTCCGTTATATACCCGGCTCTCATAAGCAAACTGCCACGCACGAAATCAAGCCCAACCCCAACAATTTGGCAACGCTGGGCCAAAATGTCATCGGAGTACCTGAGGAAAAAGCTGTAAATGCGGAGCTAAAAGCGGGCCAGGTAGTCTTTCATCATGAGAGCGTAGTACATAGCTCTGGACCGAACACCGCCAATCATCCACGGATTGGGTTTTCTATTCATTATGTTGCGCCGCATGTGAAGGAAACCAGGTTTGAAGGTGCAACGGCTATGCTATTGAGGGGAGAGGATAATTATGGATATTGGGGGGCCGACCCGATACCAAGATATGACCTTGATCCGAATTGTATCAACGCTATGCTCGACACTCGTCAAAAATTTATGTCAATTACAGAAGAAAAAATTGAAGCAGGAGGGCGGTCCTGAGCCCTGAATTGGTTTAAATAATTAGTCCCTATAGGAAGGATCTACCCTGTCCATCTTTCGCATCAGGGCGGGCCATGCCGGATGCTGCTCGGGGTTGTTGTTATTCGGGCGCCAACTCTGTTCTGCAGATTTTTTAAGTACATGTTCAGGCGGAATTTCGAGCTCCGACCCACCTGCCATCGCTGCAACTTGAGCCCTGCAGGCTTTTTCTAAATTATACATAAGATAAAACGCCTCACCTAAATTGCGTCCCAAAGTCAAAAGACCATGATTACGCAAAATCATAGCAAAATGTTTTCCAAGGTGTTTGACTATATTCTCACGCTCTTCCACATCCACGGTTACACCCTCATAATCATGGTATGCTATACGGTCATAAAAGCGGATAGCACTCATATTCAATGGTAGCAAGCCATCCTTTTGGGCCGAGACCGCCATACCAGCTTCGGTATGGGTGTGAATTGCACAGGTGACATCACGCCTCGCACCATGAATAGCACTATGGATAACATAACCGGCTTGGTTTATTCCAAATTCGCTTTCCATTACCTTACTACCATCGAGATCAATCTTTACCAAACTGGAAGCCGTCACCTCATCAAATAAGAGCCCATAGGGATTAAGGAGAAAATGATCTTCATCACCGGGCACCCTCAACGAAATATGGTTAGCCGTCACATGCGTCCAGCCATAATACGCGACAAGTCGATAGGCGCAGGCAAGATGTACCCTTGCATTCCATTCGTCATCGCTAACCTTTCCCCGAAGGGAAGGAATATTGAACGATTGCATTCCATCTGGTGCCATACTGACCTCCCTGGTCAATTTTCGACCACAATTTTATTTGTTGGAATCTATTGCCTCTCTTATTGTTTTATTTCAACAAGCTTCGAGTAATCAAACAACCTATTTATTTAACGGTGTCCATGGGGACGTTAATGTCGGTTGGTTTGCTATCCGGTTTAAGTCTCTCCAAAGCCGATCTTAAACCGGATTGCCCTGCATCTGAAATATGATTACTTATAACCCCAAATATCTCTCCAATTACCGTATTAAGCGTTGCCCCTTCTTTCTTTCCAGGAAAATCTTTCCAGTTTAAATTGAGAGAAGGCATCGGGGCATTCTCAGCGGCAAGCTTATCAGACTTGATAGAAATTTGACCGCCCTGCAGCGTCAGATTCCGGATTATAAATTTTAAACTATTGTAATAGTTATTAAAATTTATCTTATCACTTTGTCTAGCGGGGTTATTTCGAAAAGAGTCTATTCTACGCCGAATAAGATCGAAATTAGCCAATTTATCATTACGCTCATATGTAGTATTGATGCCAGTGACTTGAACTTCTTCAATGATAATAACGTCATCAGTCAGGGAATTGGGTTTAATTTTCAACTCTATGTTATCTACTCCCATAGCCATACTATTTTGAAACGGGGGGGGGGCCTTTACCCGGAGCCCCTTTAACAAAATCTCACCTTTATGGATTGTAACATCAACGGCATCGATCGTTACTTTTGTACCACTTGCATTAGTAGCAACCTTTTCAACTATTTCTTTGATTATATCTCCAGCATTCAGGTAGAGGTGAATTCCTCCCCCCGACACTGCAAGAATCAGCAAAATACATAAAGTTAACCAGAAATTCTTCAAACTTTCCGTCCGTATTCTCTGCAAATTTTGACTCTCACTTTTAAGAAATACCTGATATGAGGTTTTGAATTGATATTTATAATCACTACTCTCATGGTTTCATATTATACACAATTTCATACCTCATGTACCGCCAGTTTGACTCTTAAGCCACTGAGGTAAATGCTGCCTCTAATTTAGAGAAAGAAAGTGAATGTTCAAAAGGATAGATCACGTAGCCCTCGATGTAGCGGACATAGACCGGTCTGTTGCCTTCTACGAAGAACACTTTGATTGTAAACTATATTACGAACAATTAACCGGTGACGGGCTGAAAATTTCTTATCTTCGGTCTGGCGACACGGTACTGGAACTCGTTAATCGAGATTCTGGAGGAATGAACGGGTTTCACTTTTGTTTCGAGACAGATGAGTTTGATAAAGAAGTGAAGAGACTCAAGAATGCGGGAATTAAAGTTTTAACGGAGCCCCATGCCACAGACGCCCGAGAAAAAAGGGAACAGGGTTGGCGACGAGTAGTGTTTGCAGGGCCAGATGGCGAAGCAATAGAATTCAGGGGTTAAATTAAGGCAAGGTTAGGCGGCTCAAATAAGGAATAAAAATGGGAATGCTTGATGGAAGAGTTTCTCTGGTAACAGCCGCAGGCGGCGGAATAGCCGGGGCTATTGCTCGAAGATTTGCGGGAGAAGGTGCCAAAGTTTGCTGTGTCGACATTAATGAAGACACAGTCAATCAGACAGTCACTGATATTGAAAAAGAAGGCGGGACAGCGATTGCAAAAATTTGTAACGTCGCCAGTGAAACAGAGGTCAAGACCTGCGTTAATGAAACTGCCTCTATCTTTGGCAAACTCGAAGTAGTCGTTAACGCAGCAGCAGCTTCCGAACCTCTTCATACTGTGGCAAATATGCCAATTGAGGTTTGGCAGGAAGTTTTAGACGTTAACATCACCGGGATGTTTCTTATAGCCAAACACGCTATACCTCATATGCAAGTGGCCGGTGGCGGTCAGTTTATTAACATTTCCTCAACGTTTGGTCACATTGCCTGGCCGCAACGCCCTGCTTACATGGCCACAAAGGGTGCCGTAAGACAACTGACCAAATCCATTGCACTCGATTTCGCTTCAGATAACATTCGCGCAAATAGCATTCTGCCAGGCGCTATCGAGACCAACCGACTCTTGGCGCGAACGCCGACCATGGAAAAAGTGCGGGAACGGATGATCCCACTGCATCCCATCGGACGTTTAGGGCAACCGGAAGATATAGCTAATGCGGCAGCTTTTTTGGCAAGTGATCAATCCAGCTTCATGACCGGATCGGACGTCTTCGTTGATGGCGGATTTACCGCGATCTAACATCAATAAATAATTTACAAGGGAGAAATAAATGGGACGGCTTGACGGAAAGGTTGCCTTCGTAACAGCATCGGGTGGTGCAATTGCAGGGGCCACCGCAAGACTTTTTGGTAAGGAGGGAGCCGCGGTTTGCTGTGTAGATATTGTTGAAGAAAATGTTAAACAAACGGCTTCGGACATCAACGCAGCAGGCGGTAACGCAATGGCTTTAAAGTGTGACGTAACAGATGACGACGCGGTGAAAACCGCAGTAAATAAGACTGTTACCAGATTTGGCAAGCTGAACGTGTGCTTCAATGCGGCAGCCTATTCCGAGAAACGTCATCGCCTCGCTGAAATGCCGCTGGAGATGTGGAAGAGCGTTATTGATGTTAATCTAACGGGTATGTTTATTGTCGCACGTCACGTCATTCCGGAAATGCAATCAGCGGGAGGGGGCTCAATTATCAATGTTTCCTCAATATATGGTGTCGTGGGCGCGAAAGAACGTCCCGCATACTGCGCGGCCAAAGGTGGCGTTCGTATGCTATCCAAATCTATCGCTGTTGATTATGCAGCGGACAATATTCGGGCTAATTCGATAATGCCGGGACCGATCGAAACCCCGCGCCTCCTAGCCAGAAACCCATCGATTGAAGCTGTCATTGAACGCCACGGACCACGCCTCCATCAAAAACGTCTCGGCAAACCTGAAGAAATCGCCCAGACTGCTTTGTTCCTTGCAAGTGAAGAGGCGAGCTTCACCTCGGGGGCGGATATGGTAGTCGACGCCGCCTATACCGCCTTCTGATTGAGGAGTACGTTTCATGGCACGTCTTAAAGGAAAAGTTGCATTCGTTACCGCTGCCGGAGGGGCGATAGCCGGTGCCACCGCAAGACTATTTGGAAAGGAAGGGGCCGCCGTCGTATGTGTTGATATCGCCGATGAAAATGTGAGAAAAACAGCAGAAGAGATTAACGCAGTTGGTGGAGAAGCTATTCCCGTTGTCTGCGATGTAACAAATGAAACCGCAGTCGAAGCCGCTATTGCCAAGACAGTTGAGATATTTGGCAAGCTGAACGTGGTGTTTAACGCCGCGGCTTTTGCGGATCCACTACTCCCGCTTCATGAGTTAGATATTAACCTCTGGCGTAAAACCTTTGATGTAAATATCACCGGTATGTTCATTGTCACAAAGTATGCAATACCCTGTATGCTCGATGCTGGCGGTGGGTCCTTCATCAATATCTCTTCAATCTATGGAGCTCGTGCAGCCAAAAACAGACCGGCCTACTGTTCTTCAAAAGGTGCGGTTCGTATGCTTTCAAAATCCGTGGCGGTGGATTACGCAGAATACAATATTCGTGCAAATTCGATTTTACCGGGCCCGATTGAAACGCCGAGACTACTGGTCGCCAACAAGAATATGAATGACGTCATAGAACGTCACCGACCTCATTTGCCCGCCGCAAGATTAGGACAACCAGATGAAATCGCCAAAACGGCTGTCTTTTTAGCAAGCGACGAGTCTAGTTTTATGTCAGGTAATGACTGCTTCGTGGACGGCGCCTATAATGCGATTTAGGAAGGTTGATTTGACGACTAATCCTTTAAAAAATTAAATCGATATGCGTCGCCATCGCTAACGACACACCCAGCAGTCGGGCCCGGGAAATGAGCGGGCATTACTATCGTGTCTGTATCGACCACTGACTCGAGTACCTTTCGCCGGGTCAAAGCAGACTGCGAAGCATCCCAACAAAAGCATGACGACCAGTCAGGCTCGATACATTGTATGGCGTGATGCATTACGTCGCCCGAGAACAAGCCTCGCTGCCCCCCTGACTTTAGATTAACGCAGACGTGGCCCGGCGAATGCCCTGGCGTCGCAGTCAGCCAAACCGTATCATCAAGAGCGAAATCATCAGCAACCAGGAGTGCTTGTCCAGCTTCAACAATTGGCTCACAGTTTTGAGACCAAACCTTGCCAGGAGGGTTGGCACCCTTTTTAGCGTCTGATGCCCAGGAGTCGTATTCTTTTTTACTAAATATATATTTTGCATTAGGAAATGTCGGCACCCAACGACCATCTACAAGGCGCGTATTCCACCCACAATGGTCTATGTGGAGGTGCGTGCAAAAGACGTAATCAATGTCTTCAAAATTTAAACCACTTTTTGACAGACCATCGAGCCAAGGCTTCTTGGGAAAGTCGTGAGGAGGGCCATACCCTTTATCCTCGCCTAAACAGGTATCAATCAGAATTGTGTGATGGGGGGTCCGCAAAATATAAGTTTGATACGTTATTACCAGCAAATTTTGGATAGTATCGTAAACAAAAGGCTCCATCGTTTTCAGATGCGAGATAGCCTTTTTCTTATCGCACGTCGGATACATTATCTCTGGCGCACGCCAGGGGCCGTCACGTTCAATAATACTAGTGACTGTTACATCGCCAAATGTGAGTGGTTTCATAGGCTAGAGAACCCCATAGATTACTCGGAATAATTTTATACAAATTCTAAAACCCTAATTTTTATCCCCTAAAATTCTATTACTGCAGAGAGGTGTCTCGGTATTTTTCTACTTTTTCTTCGTCTACATCGATACCAAACCCTGGCCCTTCTGGTACAACTACACAGCCGTCAACTAACTCGAATGGCCTCTTTATGAGGTCGTCGATATAGTAAATCCCCCCTACGTTGCCACTCTGTGCTTCCGCCGGCATGGAGACAGGCACAACGCAGGATAATGTGACCGGAATTGCCGCAGCCGCCAGATGGATATTTGCAAGATTACCAACACCAGTCTCGACAGACCCATTAACGTTGCAGAGAAATTTAGCGGCGCGCGCTACAGATGCAACTTCCATCGCCCCGTATAAACCACCAGGTTTGGTTGTATAAATTGAAATAATATCAGCCGCCTTTTTCTCAAATATTTCCAACACATCCCTTGGGAACCATGCGCTTTCATCAGCCATAACCGGTGTTTCAAGAACACGCGTTACTTCGGCAATTCTATCAATCCCCTCGACTGGTTGTTCGGCATATTTTAGAGAAAATTGTTCCATTTTTCGAATAACTCTTACCGCATCACGAGGCGTTGCATAGCCGCAGTTGGCATCCACACAAATATCAACTTTCTCCCCGACAGCGGCCCTGACCCGCCTAACTATTTCAACGTCTCTATCAGGATCCACACCAACCTTAATTTTGATAGTCTTGATGCCCTCTTCAACGACTTTTTTGCATTCTTCGACTGCCTCTTCGATACCCAGAAGCCCAATTGAATGCGTTACTGGCACCTTATCGCGCACCTTACCACCTAACATTTGCCATACCGGCACGCCTATTGTACGCCCCGCTAAATCATGGGCAGCTATATCAATTGCAGCTTTTGCATAGGGGTAACCCCTTACAATGGCTGACATTCTCTGATGAAGGTCTACAATATTGCCAACCTCACATCCGACCACCGAAGGTGCTAAATAGTTCTCAATAACAAATTTGGTTGTTCCCGGAGATTCACCAAAATATCGTCCGTAATCCCCACCCCAATCTTTCAGTGCAGGGGCCTCACCCCATCCGATAACACCATTATCACCTGTCATCCTTACTAGGATATAGCCTCCGATCGGTTCAGTTAAACCCGTCCACTTATGCTCCCGGCGTGTCGGAAGCGACACATGGACTACAACAATTTCTTTAATAGCAGGCATCTCGAGATCCTATTAATTTGACACCTGCGAAGTCTGATCAGTCATTTAAGAAGTGTCAAACCACTATATAAATAATTGTCTCAAAGGTTTTTTTTTCTGCGTAAACGGATAGATTATAGGGGATTATGAATTTGTATATACAACCTAATTCTGTCGAGGAGGCCGTAAGGGCACTTTCAGAACATTCGCTTTTTATTTTGGCGGGTGGAACCGACTACTATCCAGCACGTGTAGGTGAACCACTCGATGACGATATCCTGGATATCAGCTGTATAAATGAACTGCGAAAAATCTCTGAAAATAAAGACCATGTTTATATCGGCGCAACAACACGTTGGTCCGATTTGATTGACGCGGACCTCCCTCCATACTTTGATGGATTAAAACTTAGTGCAATGGAGATTGGTGGCAAACAAATACAAAATACAGGTACCGTGGGAGGAAATATTTGTAACGCTTCTCCCGCTGCAGATGGTATTCCGGCCCTTCTATCCCTAAATGCTGAAGTCATTCTTGCATCGTTGCGTAATAAACATTCCATGCCACTCTCCAAGTTTATTATAGGTAACCGAAAAACGCGTTGCGCGAATGATGAGATAGTGCTGGGCTTTCGTATTCCAAAACCAGATTATCCTGCGACTGCCACTTTTTTAAAACTTGGTTCACGTAAATATTTAGTAATCTCCATCGCCATGGTAGCCGCAATTTTGGAAAGGGATAAAGATAAGATTGCTGCCGCTCGTATCGCTGTCGGTTCATGCTCGGCCGCTGCAAAACGTCTACACTTGCTCGAAAAATCACTAGTAGGGCAACCGTTCACACCTGGAATCTCTCAACAAGTATCCGAAGCACATTTAAACCAGTTGTCACCCATTAAAGATTTACGTGGAACGGCTGAATACCGAAAAGACGCCGCACTCGTACTCATTCGCCGGGCGTTAGAACAATTGGTTACCTGAAATGCATGAATTTAAACTCAACATTAACGGCAAAGAAATAAATGTACGGACTGCACCAGCGAGGCGGTTGACCGATATCCTAAGGAATGATTTGCAGTTAACTGGCACCAAGGTGGGTTGTGACGCGGGGGATTGCGGGGCTTGCACAATACTCCTTGATGGAAAACAAGTATGCGCCTGCCTTGTTCCCGTCGCACAAGCGAATGGAAACGAGATTCTTACCGTTGAAGGCCTAAATAAAGACGGCAACCTGAACGCTCTACAGGCCTCTTTCCATCGCCATGGAGCCGCCCAGTGTGGGATTTGTACGCCCGGAATGTTGATGGCAGCTACCGAACTCTTAAAAAAGAACAGTCAACCGTCTGAGCAACAAATCAATGATGCGCTCGGCGGCGTGCTTTGCCGATGCACGGGCTATCGTAAAATAATTGAGGCAATCCTGCACATTAGTGATACCCATTCTGCTAACATAAATAACCCAGCCGTGGGTGAAGCCGTTGGCGCACGCGTTGCCAAGCTTGATGGAAAACAAAAAGTTAATGGCTCGGAATTGTATGGCGCCGATCCGGCCCCCAAAGACGCCCTATGGTTGCGTGCTATTAGATCTCCGTATTGGAGCGCTACCTTTTCTTTCGGGGACTTAGCCCCCCTAAAAGCTAAATATACGGGCCTTGTTGACATCTTAACGGCTTCAGACGTGCCAGGATTAAATGGCTTTGGGATTTATCCCGACGTTAAGGATCAACCGGTTTTTGCGGACGGCGTGGTCAGGTATCGCGGTGAGGCAATGATGGCCCTTGTTGGCAATTTGGAAACCATAGAGGCCGTACGGGACGACGAAATACCAATTAAATGGAAAGAGAAAAATCCTTTACAAGGATTTAAATCCCCGCTTGCTATTGACGCACCACAAATTCATAGAGATCGGCCAGGCAATATCCTAGCACACGGAGAGGTTATAAAAGGGAATACCAAGCTAGGATTTAGGGAAAGCGATATAATCTGTCAGGAATCCTTTGAGACCGGTTTCGTTGAGCACGCCTATATTGAGCCTGAGGCGGGCTGGGCCCAACGCGTAGAGGATCGTATCGAAGTGACTGTAAGCACTCAAAGTCCCTATATGGATCGGGACGAAGTCGCTATTATACTGGGGATCCCTCCAGAAGATGTCCGAATTATCCCAACTGCTTGCGGTGGTGGATTTGGCGGCAAACTGGACCAGACCATCCAGCCGCTGGTTGCTATAGCGGCATGGAAGCTTAAACAACCCGTACGATGTATATTTAATCGACCAGAATCAATGGCGGCCACGACAAAACGCCATCCCTCTAAAATTACAGCACGATACGGCTGTAACAAGGAAGGCAAACTGCAAGCTTTTGAATTCAATGGTGATTTTAATACCGGAGCATACATATCCTGGGGGCTAACAGTTAAAGACCGAGTGCCAATTCACGCTTCCGGGCCCTATTTTGTCCCCAATATCGAGACTAAATCTAGAGCTTTTTTCTCCAACGAGACGCCAGCGGGAGCCTTTAGGGGTTTTGGCGTTCCTCAAGCAGCAATCGCTCATGACGCCCTCATGGACATGATGGCGGAAAAAACGGGTATCGACCCTTTAGAAATCCGATATATCAACGCCATTCGTAAAGGACAGGAAACAGCTACCGGACAAATTCTTGAGAGCGCCGGTCTTGATCAGTGCCTAGAGGCCCTTCGAAACGATTGGAAATCCTGGCGGACGGAAGCTGAAAACCACAACACCCAAAGCCCCATAGTGCGGCGCGGTGTTGGTATCGGATGCATGTGGTATGGTTGCGGCAACACCTCAATACCTAATCCGTCCATAATGCATATATCGATTAAATCCGATGGCACAGTCACTCTATTTTCGGGTGCACAGGATATTGGCCAGGGGACCAACACAACCATGATGCAAGCAGCGGCTGACGGGCTTGGAATATCGTTAAATCAACTTAACCTTGTCGCTGGTGATACTGACCTGACAGCCGATGCCGGAAAGAGTTCGGCGTCACGTCAGGCATATGTCTCCGGGAATGCCGCTAAATTGGCAGGTGAGGATCTGCGCTCACAAATACTCCGCATGGCCAACGTCGGCGACAACGCCACTATAGAATTTGGAAATGGCAAAATCTTTGTCAGGGAAAAAGGCGCTACACATGAAATTGACTTGTCCTCGTTGCAGTTAAACCCTCAAGGAGAGGTGTTTCGGGGAGAGGGCCAATTCGACCCACCTACTGAACCCCTTGATCAACACGGACAAGGGTCACCTTATGGCACCTATGGTTTCGCAGCGCAAATAGCGGACGTTGCCGTCGACACACAACTTGGCACAGTTAAGGTTCTCCGAATTGCCGCAGCTCATGACGTGGGTCAATCCCTCAATCCTCAACAGGTGGAGGGGCAGATCCATGGTGGAGTAGCCCAAGGCCTTGGCCTCGCGCTCATGGAAGAATTTATTCCCGGGAAGACAGAAAATTTACACGATTATTTAATGCCGACTTTTGGGGATATTCCCAATATAAAGACCTTTATAATTGAAGACCCCGAACCGACTGGCCCGTGGGGTGCCAAGGGTATTGGAGAGCCGGCTCTCTGTGCAACCGCCCCTGCAATCTTCGGTGGTATATACCAGGCGACCGGAGTCCGGGTAAAAAAGGCGCCCTGTACGCCAGACCGATTGCTAAAAGCCATTATGCAGCAAGAAAGAGGTTAGGAAAAACTAATATGATAAGAATTTTAATAGCAATTTTCACTTTAGTGTTAATCGCAACCTCTGCATTTTCTGGAGACCACAAAATGACAATGGGCAAGGCTGGACACCAACATGTCTCCCATGAGGTTATGGCCGAACATCCCTGGTCTCGCGCATCGATAAGCAAGAATGGGGTGGTGTATGTAACGCTGCATAATCATGGCGAATCTAACGATAAACTCGTAGGAGCCTCCTCGAGTGTCGCTAAAAGTGTCCAACTGCATACCCATAAATATGAAAATGGGATTATGAGAATGCGGCACATTAAATCGATAACCATTCCAGGCAAAGGCTCAGCAACCCTGAAGCCCGGGGGCGATCATATCATGCTGATGGGTCTCACCAAGAAACTCAAAATGGGTAATTCTTTTCCGCTCACTCTGACCTTTGAAAAAGCCGGGCAGATATTTTTAAAAGTAAATGTGAAGCACGCTGGCGCTTTAGGAAACCACTCAAATCATAACCATCACCACTCAAACGGCAAAAGACATAAAATGAAACACTAGTTATTTAGCCATCTACTATTGACTTAACAAGCGCTTTACCGAATGCCCTTGTCGTGCAGGTTCCGCCAAGATCTGGTGTACGGGTTGATGCAGAGGCTAAGAGAATATCCGTCTTTTCTGACAAGGACTTCGCTGCTATCAAACAATTCTTATCTCCACGGTTAGCGCCAAGATGGTCAAGTAACATTGCAGTTGAATGAATTATGGCGGCAGGATTTGCAATATCCTTACCGGCAATATCTGGTGCTGAACCGTGCGCCGCCTGAGCTATAGCATGGACGCGTCCAACGTTAATGGATGCAGCCAAACCTAAACCGCCTGCCAACTCGGCTGCTTCATCAGATAAAATATCACCAAACATGTTTGTTGTTACCACGACATCGAATTTTTCGGGCGTCCGAACAAGGAGGGCAGCCATTGCATCTACAATTACTCTATCAACCTTCACATCAGGATAATCATTGGAAACAGCTTCAACCTGTTCCAGAAATAATCCACTGTAATGTCTCAACACATTTGCCTTGTGAACTGCCGTTAAGTGCTTTCGACGCCTTCGAGCTAATTCGAAGGCTGCAACCGCTATTCGGCGACAGCCCTCCTTAGTTGCCTTACCAACAGCAAGGGCAAGGTCGGGAGTTGGCATAAATTCACCCGTTCCCACTACCATATTTCGATCTGCATAAAACCCTTCGGTATTTTCCCGAACTATTATTAAATCCATTTTTGCCACGTGACCCGGAACGCCGGCACGGATTTTGCTGGGGCGAATATTTGCATAAAGATCAAAATTCTTCCGAAACCAAGAAGAGATATTGACGCCGCCTTCCGCGTCTGATGGATACTCCTCTGTAGAGGCAGGACCAAGCACCACACCATCGGCAACTTCAGCCATTTTCGCCACCTCTTCTGTAATCGTAACACCGGAGGCTTTTAGACTGTCTAAGCCTGCTTTTTGTCGATTCAGAGTAAGACCCAAAGAAAACCGCTTATTCAGCGCTTCAAGTGCCGCTTCAGCCACTGATATGATTTCCGGCCCAACACCATCACCGGGTAAGATGAGAATTTTCATGATGTTATTAATTCTATGTTTTTCATAAGGCATCCTGCAGATATCATTTCTAGTTCACGACAACCAAGCCTTAATTGCAACCAAACCTGACAAACTGCTACACACCTGAAGAACAGTGACTCAACCTGTAAAAATAGACTTTTTTGCTTTTTTACGTTTCCGGCGTTTAGCAGAACCGGCGTTCTTACCCGAATCGACCTGAGAGAGAATGGCGTAGCGTTTTCTATGTTCTGCTGCATTGCCGTATTGTGCCGCTAATGTCATTGCCCGCCGCAAATATAGGCCTGCATCATACTCATCCGTAAAGCCAATAGCCCCATGCATTTGAATTACAGATTTTGTCACCGAGACAACTGCTTCTGAAGCCCTAGCCTTTACTGCCGCGACCATCGCCCTATTACCATGGCCCGAGTCAAAAGCGTTGCAAGCTTGATAGAGAAGTGACCGTGTCAATTCTATTTCTATATGATCATTGACCGCCCGATGTTGCAAAGCTTGAAAACTCCCGATTGGACGACCAAATTGTTCACGAGTTTGCATATAACTTGTAGCCAGATCCAAGGATTGTTCCATCACACCAAGCATCTCGGCAGAAACGCCCAGAAGAACTCGATCATGAATTTCCGCTGAAAGCTGTTGCCCCTGTTTAACCCCCGCTATCAATAACTCATCGGCCATTAGGGTGGCTTCCGTGAACTCTAATTCACCGTGCGCCGTTCCATCCACCGAGCGCGAAATTTTAACATCAAGGCCTCGCGTATCGCGAGGAACAATAATCAAAATTATCCCGTCTGACGTGTTGGCATCCACTAGGAAGCCATCCGCCGCATCAGCGAACGGTACCCCTTTCCGGATACCGGATAACTGATAACCATAATGATAATGTTCTGCAAAAATACGCTCTCGCTGTTCATCTGGAACAAGCGGATCCTGCAAAACCGGTATTAACAAATTCTCACCAGCAACAAGTTTCTTTAGAGCCTGCTCTGTACCGGCGCCGGTAGCGGCTCGACCCATTCCGATAGCTCGTGCACAGGCTGCTAATGCTCCAACTGGTTCGGTCAACAAACCTCTTCCCGCTTGTTCCAAAGCGAGAGCGAGTTCTGTAATACCAAGACCAAGCCCATCCAACTTTTCTGGAACCATCAATGCGAGCCAACCAGCTTCAGAGACTGTCTTTAGGCGTTCCCAATCAAAACCCGGCTCCACATTGCGCAAGTTCCGGTGTTTATCAGCTCCACCACATCGCTCTATCAGTTTTTCGGCGCTTTCTTGGAGTAATTTTTGATCATCTGTGAGAACAAGTTCCATCTTTTCATTCCATCTTTTTTGTCTTCAATACAACCAGGGCATCAAGAGCAAAAGCCCCCTGCCCAGATGGCATCGCTACAAACGGATTAATATCCAGTGATTCTATAGTTTCAAAATTATCAGCGGCTAACTGTCCAACAGAAACAAGGGCATCGATTATAGCGTCACGATCATATGGTTCCTCGCCCCTGTAACCATCAATCATACGCCCGGCACGTGTATCATAAATCAACCTTGTAGCCCGCTCACGGCTCATGCCGGGACTACAAAAAGAAACATCTTTGATAATTTCAAGCCAAATGCCCCCAAGACCAAACATAATAACAGGGCCCATCTCCGGGTCATTCTGGATACCGATCACCAACTCAAGACCCCTTGGGATAGCTTGCGCCACCAGCCAGCCCTCAAGCACTATGGATGAGTCAAATTTTTCGACGTTTAAAGCAATTCGTTCACAAGAATTTTGTACTTCCACACGATCTTTTTGGTTGAATATTACTGCCCCAGCGTCAGATTTATGGGTCATGGAGGCAGAAACGCCTTTTACCACTACAGGGTATCCGATTACCTCGGCAAGTTCTGCTGCCTCCGCCGGCGTTGTAGCAAATTTCTCACGCGGCACTTTTAATCCGTAGGAGGTTATGAGTTCCTTTGACCTTAATTCGTTAAGCGCAAACAACTCGTTGCCATGTGCATTCTCGAGTGACTCCTTAATTAAGTCACTACTTTTACCAATTATGATTTCTTGATGTTTTTGAGCTTCCTGAACCCTGTCTCTATAGTTGAACGCTGCCCGGAGCGCCTTGAAGGCTCTATCTGGTTCATTGAGAACGGGAATATTTGGAAACTTTTTGCGTTCTTCCCTGCTAAATGTCGTCAAGTCACCTGAAGTCGGGGATATCAACCCAATTGGTTTTCCGCCTTTGTTGAGAAATTCCTCTTGAAAGCCTATCATCGTGTCCAACACGCGTTTGGTTCTTCTTTTATTGGCATCGTTGAAGCCTTCGCTCGGCGGAAGGTCTTCCTGAAACAAAATCATCCCAACATTTGGGTCATTTTGTATAGCGGAAACCATATCAATGATCGTTCCCAACTCCTGGTTCATAAAACCCGGGGCATCGAGTGGATTTGTTACTCGTAAATCAT
>CAZCKO010000012.1:0-49436 GCA_964499275.1 uncultured Rhodospirillaceae bacterium | reverse complement strand
CTTAAGATATATAACGTCGCAAGACAGAGAGAAATTCGAAGGTCAGAGCGGGGTCTTGTTTCAATATGGCGGGCTTTTCGACAGTCTTACTGTCTGGGAGAACGTCTGTTTCTCTCTTAATAATATCGGTAAGACGCCCTTTAAAAAGGCAAAAAAAATAACTGAAGAGAAACTCTCTATTGTTGGATTAACCCCCGACGTCTGTAACCTGTACCCCAGCGATCTCTCAGGTGGAATGCAAAAAAGGGTCGGTTTTGCGCGCGCCATTGTAAATAGTCCAGAAATTTTATTTCTCGATGAGCCAACGGCTGGGCTCGATCCGATTATGAGCAGTCAGATTTGTAGGTTTATCTCCAACACCGTCTCTAACCTAGGAGCAACAACTATTTCGATCTCTAGCGACCTGAAAACCGTAGAGTCAATATCCGATCAAGTGGCAATGATTTGTGACGGAAAGATCGTATGGGCTGGACCTGTTGATCAGCTTTACATAACCGAAAATGAGTTTGTAAAACAATTCGTTAATAAAAATGCCAATGGACCAATCCCGATTGGTGTATAGATTATTCTAAAATTTAGGTAGGGACTCCCCTAAATGCCAACCTCGTCACACCAACCCGACCGTCGTAAATTGTGGGGAGCTTACGCTATTGGCCTATTTGGAATGGGTTATATAGACGTATTCAGCTTTCTTATTCCCCTCTATGCGATTGACTTAAATATGAGTGCAACTGAAATCGGCATGCTAGTGGGCTTTCGTACTGTGCTTACATTAATATTCTCTATCCATATTGGAACGCTAATGGACCGATTTGGTACACTACGAGTAATGAAGATTTGTACGCTTTTCGGCATGGTGCTAGCACCAATCTATCCCCTTACCGATTCTTTCTTAGGCCTTCTCATACTCCAGATCCTAGTCGGTGGTGCCGTTTCATTTGGTTGGGCCGGCGGTCAAACTCTAATCGCGCAAATCACCGGCGGTGACGCCGAATATATTGGGCGGTTTTCTTTCGCTAGTCGTGTGGGGACTACAATTGCGCCCTTAGTCGCGGGGGCTATTTGGGATTTTGGGGGTGCTTGGCCAGGTTACCTTCTGGGTTGTGCCTGGGGTGGCATCCTTATGATTACCCTCAGCATCGCGCCAACGACACCAGAAGTAAGGGGATCGGAGACCAGATTCTCACAGCGGGTTCCTTTTAGACAGCTTCTCCCTCGATTTAGTGATTATACGCGGTCGTTCGCAATGATGGTAGTTCCAATTATCGCGGTCTCGATGGCCGTAATGTTTATGCGCAATTCTACTTCAGGTATCCAGAACTCGATATATGTTGTGTATCTGGAAGGGGTTGGTCTAACCGGAACAATGATTGGAATTCTTTTCGCTGTTATAGAAGGTGCGAGCGGCCTAGGCTCACTATTAGGTGGGAAAGTAATGCGAATGGCAGATCCTAGGTGGACGCTGGTAAATGGAACAAGCTTTGCTATTTTGGCTATAGTTGTCACACCCGTATTTGTATGGCTTTCGCCGACTATGGCGGTCCTTATCTCTCTTCTAATCATATCTCAATTTGTACGTGGAGTTGTTCAGGGTTTAACACAGCCTGTTATGTTCTCAGTTCAGTCTCGAGCGGTGCCATTAGACCAGCAAGGCTCGGTGGTTGGTCTGCGACAGACTATCAATCGAGCATCGGCAATCTTGGTTCCGCCCATTATGGGCCTATTTGCAGACTACTGGGGTATAGCAGAGAGCTTTTTAATACTTGGAGCAGTTTTATTAGCTATGTGCGGCATAATGATGTTTTGGGTCTACAAAACATCACCAAAGAAATAACGAAATTTTATTGACCATAACCATAGATGTGATTTTCTATTCGACACCTGTTGGCGGTCTCTCTAGGTAGAAGAAGAGGCGGGTGACCGAAAGTCACCCGCCTAAGTGCAAATCACAATTTACGAAGACTTAATTTATTTTTTACCCTTCCAGATCGCAATCTGGTTCATAAGCCAATCTTGGACTTCCTTATTGTCATTGATTGCCCAATTTAATCGATCTGCAACCGCCTTACCATCTACGAATTCCGGTTTGAAGCCAAGTGACTTCATCGCATCGTTAAGGTAAGTTTTATCCTTGGCAAGTTTTTTATAAGCAGCCCGCATTGCATCAACAGCTGCCTTCGGAGACCCTGGTGCCAGACAAGTATTACGAACCATCATACCCTGTAAACTTTGGATCCATCGAATAGCTTTCCAAACCATCCCAGACGGCATTTTACCGTATTTTGATTTATAGAGTTCGGACAGGGTCGGTATTGAAGGGTCGAGATCATTGTAACGTGACACTGACCCATCTGCATGAAAACGATCATAATGATAGATCGGAATTACGATACCTGGTTTTACCATATTAGGTATAATTGTCTTGAACCACGCAGCCCGTGAATCACCAAACGCCTGAACTTCATTTTGTAGCAAAGCCGTCCGAGACTTTGTAGTCCCTCTAAAGCCCGTTACCGGTTTATGTTTTACACCCAAAAGTTTGAAAGACAGTCTTTCTCTCATATCTTTCGTTCCAGTGACCCGGAATCCCGCAACCTTAAAATGATTCGGGTCTTTAATTTTCCAAATATCTGAAGGCTTCTTCAAACCCGGTTTTGTATCTGTCCGCGCATAGATGATCGATGTTCCACCAACGCCTGCAATCCAATTCATTTTGGTCAGGTCAACCCGAAGACCTGGGTCTCTAATCATAGCATAGTTATAACCACCAGAAAAATTCGTAACCATCAAACCATTTGGTTTAGCCACCTCGCCCATATAATTTATGGCCTTCAGTCCACCCGCGCCGGGGTAGTTTTTGAAAATAATTTTTGGGTTACCTTCTATCAATCGAGGTAAGTGACGTCCAATTACCCTTCCAGAACGGTCAGCACCACCTCCGGGGTTATAATTGATGAGCATTGTTATCTTTTTACCCTTATAATAGGGCTTAGCCATCACTGCATGGTTTGCCAATAAAATCAGGCAAGATAACAAAGATGTCAGAACAATTTTTAAAAATTTCATCTTAGCCTCCCATCTACGTTGCTAGAACTTTTTATTTCTGCAACTGATTAAATTCCAAATTCAAAAATTGGTGGATACCACATGACCGAAATTAATTGGTCAAAGACAAATTCTAGGATTAAAAATGCACCTACTGTTTGCAACGTAGCCATCCACCAAGGCTCCCGTGCCCACAGAAAAAGAAAAAGAAATATGAACCCGCAAAGGGTGATCTTTTGCCCAATAAAAAGTGTTGAGATAATCATCATTGCGATGATCAGAAACATATACGCTGACTTCTTGTAAAATTCTTCCTGTCCATTAGCTGAACCTGCGGTACCGCTAATGCTCACCCTAACGGTTTTAAAGTCTGAATATATCGCTGGGAAAATTAATAATAACGCCGGTATACATATGGAAATTGGGAAAAAGGCGGCGTCATAAGTAAAGTTGGTAGCTTCTGCCAAACAATAAATAAATATAATTGCACCAATTATTCCTATTGCGAGTGAAATCCTGGGACTTTCTTTCTCAACACCAAGATCAGCTTGAACTTCTACATTAGACTTTTTCCGTTTTCCTATACCAATTACCGACGCGATAAAAATTGCCAACGATAAAACGGCTAGGACTACCACAATGGGTCGATATAGCCATGCCATGCCATGGGTCTGGTAGGACACGTCAATTGCATTTTCCATTATAGGGCCAAGAACAAATCCAAGGATCATAGGTGGGCGCGGCCAGCCACCTATTTTCATAAAATACCCGATCAATCCGAACAAAAGTAACATGTACCAGTTACTAATAACCTGATTTCCCATCCAAGCGCCCATCATCACAAAAAACAGGATACCCGGAACGATTAGAGTGCCCCTTACAAAGGTTAATTTACAAAGTTGATTACCCCAAACCATTAACAGCCCGGCGCCAACGACATTGGCTATAACCAAAATCCAAACGAGGCTGAAGGTTATATCCATTTGACTTTCCAACATCTGCGGGCCCGGAGTAATGCCTTGAATAACAAAAGCCCCCAACATAATGGCCATAGCCGCGTTCCCCGGTATTCCAAAAGCAACCGTGGGAATAATAACGCCTCCTTTCATTGCATTATTGGCAGCTTCAGGGGCAATGACGCCTCTTACATCACCCTTTCCAAACATGGACTTATCTTTGGCGCTTTGAACAGCATGTCCATAAGCAACCCAATCAACAATCGACCCACCAAGTCCCGGCAGTACACCTATATACATTCCGAGTAAGCATGATCTTAATACAAGCCACCAATTTTCCAGTGAGTCTTTAACTCCACGCAACATTCCCCCTTTAACTTGTTCCTTTGGAACTCTAGAGATGGGCGCAGCACTCACTGCAAGTGCAATGACCTCAGGCAGAGCAAACAAGCCCAAAACAACTGGAATCAGCGGTAGTCCCTCGAGTAAATCATTCCAACCAAAGTAATAGCGAGCAGAGCCACCCTGTATAGAATAGCCAACTGTTGTAACCAGAAGACCAAATAAAGCAGAAAGAACCCCCTTCACGACCGAGCTTCCACTAAGAGAGCCAACCATCGTAAGACCCAATACCCCTAGCATTACGTATTCCGGTGAGGCAAATGCCATAATGATCGGTTTTACCAAAGGTATCGACACGCCCAGCAGAAGCGCGCCTAAAATTCCGCCAAAGGCCGAAACTGAAAATGCAGCCCCAAAAGCTCGAGAAGCTTCACCACGCATTGCCATTGGATACCCGTCAAGAATGGTTGCTTGGGACGCTCCGGTGCCAGGAACACCAAGCAGAACGGATGCGAGGGTATCGCTAGTAGTTGTGATCGCGTACATCCCTAATAAGAAGCAGAATGCAGAGGCTCCCGCATCCATGTCGAATGTAAATGGAAGCAGAATAGCAAGTCCCACCACACCGCTCAGACCAGGCGTAGCACCAAAAAACAATCCAACAAAAACTCCGGCAAAAAGCCAACCAATTGCCGGCCAAGCCAAGACGAGTTGCAGGCCTTGATAAACGTATTCCAATTATTTTGCCCTGTTAAATTTGTTATCCGTAAAAATATTAGGGTATTTTCATTAATTGGAAAGGGTTCAGGATAAATTTTTTAAATTAAGAGCATAAATCAAATTACTCTGAAAGTCGGTTTATTCACAGTTTTAACTAATAGGAAGGAACTTCTACTGAGGTCTAAGACTTTTTACTTCTAAGGAAAATAACGAATAGAAAAGCTGTTACAAACATTATCAAGCTGTAAGTTGCAGCGGGGATGGTTGTCAAGCCGCCGCCAAATAGTATAGCTGAAACTGTTATTGCCAATGTCCCATTTTGAAGACCGCATTCTATTGATATGGCGATGCATTGCTTTAGACCCGAAGAAAATAATTTAGCTATTAAAAATGCGAAGAGCATCATGATAACGTTTAATGTTAATGTCACTAGGCCTGCCTGGGCGAAATAGTCGACTATATTCGATCGTTCCTGATATACGGCGCCAGCAAGAATAATAACGAAAAGAATTCCGGCAATAGTCTTAGCCTTTTCCTCAAAACGAGACGCAAAATTCACTGCAAATCTTCTCGTCAGCAAACCAATAACCACGGGGACCGTAACAATAAAAAAAACGCTCAAGGCGGTGCCCAACACAGAAACCTCACCTAATTGCCCTCCGAGCAAAACCCGATAAGCGAGCACCAAAATTAAGGGAATTGTAATAACCGAAAGTAAGCTTATGACTGCGGTTAGTGATATCGATAATGCAACATCCCCACGAGCAAAACTAGTCAATATATTTGACGTAACCCCTCCCGGTGCAACAGCAATAATCATAACGCCCAGTGCCAACTCCGGCGGTAAACTCCACAAGCTAACCAAAACAAAGGCGACTGCGGGCAGTAGTACTATCTGTGCGGCCGCACCAATAAGAAAATCCTTTGGAGCTTTCACTACTCTGGCAAAATCATCGGTAGTGAGACCAAGGCCCAGTGAAAACATTATAAAGGCAAGCCCAAGCGGTAAAATAATTTCAGTAACTATCCCCATTTTGAACCTTTCGAATTAATTATCTTGGTATCAGGCCTAACAAATAAACGATGTAATTGAAGAAAAATTATCTTCTAATCTTCTTCGCGAAGGACCGCATGTATCATCCAATGCCCTATCGCTATGAGATCGTAATCTTGCCGAAAATAACCAAGGATTTGTATACCTAAAGGCATGTTATCATGTGCCAGTAATGGAGCATTCAAAGTTGGCACGCCCAATACTGAAGACTGTTCACCATAAACTGCATTACCCACAGCCAACCCTTCAGGCGCGGCACCAGTTCCATTTAGCGTCAACATTGCATCATATTTTGCAGAGAGTGCTTCATGCCGCGAACGCGCGGCTATACTCCAGTCCAATGCCTCCTCATACTGTTCAGGTGTTATTTCCGCTGCGGCCTTCGCTCTATTAAAGACTCGTTCGCCAAGTAGCTCTGGGTTCCTATCCGCGTACATCATTAAAGGCCAACGATATTCATACGCTAAAATAATCTCGATTACTTTACTTAGCTCTATCATATCCTGTTCATACGTTTCGAGTGCAGGGTCGTCAGTGCGACATACGATCTCAACGCCGCGTCTCTCTAGCTTTCGTATCATTTCGTTAAAAACTTCACGGACTGGCTCGGGGGTATTAGACCACCCGGCCGTGTCCACTCTTGCCAAGCGTTCAGGTTTTTTGGATTTCGGCAATTTGGCATCACCCTTCAAGCTCGGATGACCAGCATCACCCCCAGCATTGCGCGACAACCAAAGACAACTGATCCAAGTGTCAGCAAGAGAGCCAGCAAGAAAGCCCAAGTGTCCAATACTAGGTGGTGAAGGAAAGCCGCCTCTAGTATTTATAGCTCCCCAAGATGGTTTCAATGCCCATACCCCGTTATAGCAGGCAGGCCTGAGGATCGACCCGCGCACTTGCGTGCCTGTAGCCGCCGGCAACATCCCTGCGCCAACGGCAGCTCCTGACCCACTCGATGAGCCTCCAGGTGTTCGATTAGAATCCCAAGCATTTCGGGTAGGACCAGGGTTGCCAAAGGCAAACTCTGTAGTAACAGTCTTCCCCACCATAACAGCCCCGCCACGCCTCAAAAAGTAAGAACATGCTGCATCCCAGCCTGTTTCGTAACCTTCGAACAGAGGGCTACCAAGCTGCATGGGCATATCTTCCGTTTCAAATACATCCTTCATGCCATACGGCATGCCGTCTATTGGCGAAAGAACCCTATTTTCTTTATAGCGTTTTGTTGATTCATCTGCCGCTTCCCGAGCACGATCCAAACACAACGTTACAAACGCCTTAACATCCGGTTCTCTTAATTCAATAGTATTAATGCATCTTTCTAAGTAATCGCGTGGTGTGTCGCTTAAATTAATAAAATCTGGGATCTTGTCGTAAAAGGTCAACAAGTTTGAGGATGATGGGTCGTAAGGAATTTTCATTGAGGCCTCCCACAATAGTTTTCAATATCATACCCGTGATCTAAAGATGCGAAAAGCAGGATGAATGTTGATCCTGTACCAAATCCATAGAACGTATTTTAATAAACGTTGGTATAAAAGGCTTGGGTCGAATTGGTTCACTCGCAATGAGAGCTGCTGTAGGCGTTGTTCACAGACCCAAAAATGATCTTTTAGAAGTTATACACTTCAATGAAATAAAAACAAATTCCGCTGAGTACGCACACCTCCTTGAATTTGATACGATGCAGGGTCATTACTAGGGACCAATGCTCTATGTGGATACTCTAGAAAGGATCATTCTTGGAAAAAAACCATAACCCACACAAGTTTTTGAGAAACCCATGAAATACCATGGGGGAGCTTGGAGCTGACCTACTCCTGGAATGTACTAGAAAAATTTGACCGAAATTATAATATTTAAATCGATTTGCTTTCTTGTGTTAGTACAGAAGTCGGATCAATCATATCCAGTCCTTCGCCTTCACTAATCATTTTCAGTGCAGTTTGTTCCTGAAAATTATAAAAGAAAACAAATTCATAGGGTTTCCCATTTAGACCAACCAGTGTAAGCACTGACCTTTCCTCAAGGTAACCAAAGTAATCAGTCATGCAATATCCTCATTATTAGTTAATAAGGTCTGAATTTGTTCCAGTGGCTCCATAGGTGCGTCTGCCGTATATTTAGATAACGTACCGGAAAGCATCCCTCCTCTCTCAACCGAAATATTACTATAAGTTACATCCCCTTCGAAACAGCCCCCATTTTGAACCGTTAACGTACTAGAAACTTCTGCTTCTCCCTTACAGATACCCGAAACAGATAGAATACGAGTTTTGATTGATCCTTTAAGGGAGCCATCCGACATTACTTCCACAGAGTTGGCACTTACTTCCGCTTCTACGGACCCATGGATAATTACCTGATCTGCTTCAACAATCTTTCCAGATAAAATAACACCCTTTCCAATTGACAGAATGGATTGAGTATTCCGAACTTTAATCTTTTCGGAACTTTGGTGATCAAAGTCTTCCTCATCGACACCGTGAGTAACTCCATCAAGTTTTTGAAAACTTCTGTTCTTAGGTAGTCTAGGAGGTGAGAAAACTGGAATGTTTATGCCAGACATCTAAAATTCCTTATTGGAAACAAACTGTATTTTCTTGATATCCTGCCTATGTGTTTAAAGTTTTGTGAAATTAAGACATTTTGATGACTAAATAATATGTATTAGCTATTTTTCATCAGTCTTTTATATCCCAGCCTCGTGCTAGCATTCCAGAATAAAAGCCAAAGCTAAATGGAGGTTGGGAGTGGCTACGTGGGTGTTGCACACAAGCTCCTAGCAATACCGCCATAGGGGGATCAATTCCCAAGGATCTCCGACTATCTAAAGTCGTTAAAAAAATTTTAAGTACTTTTTTTGACTGGAGGGCCTCCAAACAGCTTTGAAAAGCTGCCGATCGCAGGCATATCAACTTCAATTAATGTGCATTTATTTTTCTTTAAAGCTGAGGCCAATTTGTTTTGAAACAATCGAAGGTCGGTAATTTTTTCATAGTTCCAATTCGTACTATTAGCAACTGCAGAAAAGTCAGGCGTGTAGATATCCGAATAAAACCGGCGCCCACCAAATTGTGAATCTTGTATGTTTTTGATGACTTCGTAATCGTGACTATTCATCAATATCAAGACAATGTTCACCCCCTCTTGAGTAGCCGTCGCCATTTCACCGATATTAACTTGTAAGCCACCATCACCAGCAAGGCAGACAACTTGACGATCTGGTCGTGCTATAGCAGCACCAATGGCCATCTGAATTGATTGGCCTATACCACCTCCAACAGCATGCACACCATTGAAAGGACCATTTAAGGGTACCGCTCTATTACCCCAAGTACTGTTGGATACCGTTACATCCCTAACCCAAACGAGATTTTCTTTAACCGTACCTTTGATATCTTGAACTAAAACACTATATGGGCCCAATCCGTCGTTAAGCAGTTTTTCAGCAGCAGTGCGGGCTTCTCCTAACTTTATCCGAAAATTGGGATCAACATTCATTTTACCATCAAGGCGCTCCCCTATGAATTTTAATGAAAGCGCGCTATCTCCTTTAATAAAAACTTCCGGAATGTAAGGCCGATTTGCAGCGGCCCGCTGATCCACGTCTATTTGGTAAAGAGGCCGCGGAAGGCGTAAACCATATTTAAGTGTTTCATTACTGCGCAGGCGAGAGCCTACAACAAGCATCGCATCGCAACTATCAAAGAACTCCTCCACCGGCGAATATAAATTATAGGCACCAAGGGAGGCGGGATGATTTTCTGAAATAATTCCACGGCCTTGAGTGGATGTAACAACTCCAAAGCCCAACGACACCAATTTTTGCACTGCTTTTTCAGCATGCCGAGCACCACCACCAAGCCACAGCATTGGGCGCTTTGCGAGGGACAAACATGATACAACTCGGTTGAGGCTTTCAATATCTGGCTTTATTGTCTCAATTAAAAATGGGCTGCGATTTTGTGGCCATGCTATTTTTGCATGCTGAATATCAATCGGAACTTCAATACTAACAGGACCAGAGGGAGCACTTAGGGCGTCCTGGACAGCTATTTTCAACAATTCAAGGGCTGACTCTGGTTCTTCAACTCGGTAGGCAGATTTGGACACAGACTTTAACATCGTGAGTTGATCCTGTGCCTCATGAATATAACCATGCATTTGGTCCAAGTGATTTGTTTCAATTTGTCCAGTAATATGAAGTAAGGGTGTTCCCGCAGTTTGAGCCTCTATCATTGCTCCTGCTGCATTTCCTGCTGCAGTCCCAGTGCTGGTAAAGGCTACACCGAGTTGTGGACCAACCCTTGCATATGCATCTGCCATATTAACAGCACCCGCTTCACTTCTTGCTGCGACAAATCGAATTTTTTTGCGAACACCGATTGCGTCAAGAAATGGCATATTGTGAATTGAAATAACGCCAAAAGCGGCACGTACTCCACATTCCTCTAGAAATGATACGAAAATTTCTGCAACAGTCGGATTATCCAACATGTCTTGCAAACCCCCCAGACACATCAATTGTTGACCCCGTAGTGTAAGAAGAAAGAGGGCTACCTAAATAAAACAATGCCCAAGCAGCCTCTCTCGGGGTACCAAAACGACCTAGTGGTATTCCTTTTTCCTTGGCTAAATTTTTTAACCAGCTTTCGTAGGAGATGTCATGGCTGGAGCTATTTTCAAACCGTCTTTTCCATTGGCCAGAATCTACCACGCCTATCAATATTGAGTTGACTCTAATGCCCAAAGGCGCAAATTCTCTAGCCATCGAATGAACTAAATTAAGTTGTCCAGCCCGCGCCGCAGATGATGCAATTAGGTGCAATTCGGGTTGTTGGGCCAGTAACGAGCCTGTGCATACAATAGCAGCGGATTTAGATTGTTCTAACAACCGTTGGAAAGCTTTTGATGGGTTGAGAACACTAAAAAACTTGGCCTCTAATTCTTCTTTCCACGCATCATCTTCTGTATTTTCCAATCGAGACATCCGCGCCTGACCGGCATTATTGATAAGAGTATCGACACCACCGAACTTACTGGCCGTCCTATCCACCAATTCGTCAATTTCCGTTTTATTCAGAACGTTACAAGAAGTGGTTAGTATTTGAGAATCAGGAACTTTCAAAAAAAGTTCTCTTTTGGCTTGTTCCAGACGTTCTTTATCTCTTCCACAAATCGACACGTTAGCGCCGGCTTCCAAATACAATTTGGCAACTTCCAGGCCAATACCTGAACTGCCCCCAGTCACTACAACGGTACGGCCTGATAAATCAATCTGCATCTTTCTAACCTCACTGCTGTATTCATTTGCAATCTCGCTTTGAACCAAACTAATCCTTAGCCAAATTCAAATACACAAAACTTTATTGTGATCCAGGAGCTCCCGAAGTTAAATTTATTAAAAACCTTAACGCCAGAAAAACGAATACATAGCTAACCAAGAACATCGTCAATAAAATTAAAAAGTTGTTTATTGAATTGAATACTATTTTCTATGTACGACGCGTGACCAACATTCTGTAATGTTTTATATTTATGGTTAGGATAAAATCCCGCTACTAAACGGCATTGTGCTTCTGGTGTTATGGTGTCTTTTTCTCCACCCAAGACCAAAACTGGACCTCGATAACAAGGCGCATCTTCTACCAAATTGGCACTAGCCAACATATGTGCTGCCTGTGCATATCCACCTGGAATTAAATTTTTCATATTTAGGTGAACTAATGTTTTAGCTTCTTTAGAAGCTTTGTCAGAAAGCAAGTTGGAAGAGCGTGCTATTGCGAGCCCCTTTGGCCCTAAATTTTTCATCAAATCTATTCTCATAGACAATTTTTCATCGCGCAATTTCTCAGCTGACGCGCCATAGCCATTTGCCGGGTTAGCTAAAACAAGCGCCGGCAACTCTGCATGGTTTTTGGCATAGTTTCCCGCAATAAGTGCACCGAAAGAATGGCCAACCATGAGATATGGTTCTATATCGAGACCACTAATAAAATATTCTAACGCCCCCACGTAATCTGAAGCCTTAGGATAATTTTTGGTCAAACGAGCAGTACCACCATATCCAGGGGCATCCCATGCAATGACCTTATATTTACTAGCTAGATGTTTCAGCTGGTGGATCCAAGAGCTGGATCCAGAGCCAATGCCATGCAACAATATGATTGCGGGGCCCTCTCCCTTTTCACGATAGGAAAAGGTCCTGCTCTTTAAATTAAGAAGCCGGAGTGGAAAAATTTGTTCGATCTCAGCCTCAAGAGATTGAATGGATGGCATAGGGTTTATTTATTTAGTTTCTGGCGTTTTATTTTAGCCAAAGGGTGATTTGGCGGATAAGTCGGAGTGACAGGCTTTTTATTTCCAAGCATAACAAGCATCAAGGCCTCTTCCTTACCAATATTTATAAGACCACGATAATAACCAGGTGGCACCGAAGCCAAATCTCTTTCTTTAAGAATTGTTTCAAAAGAATTTTCTTCCTTTTGTATGGTCAAGCGAATACTTCCTCGCAACATAAAAAAAACCTCTTCAACATCAACATGAAGATGCGGGGGACCTTCACAGCCCGCAGGTAAGATCATAGTCGAAAGGGTAAAATGCTCAGCAGGAACAACATTCTCGTCCACCTCAACCCCCGTGCCACCAGTACCCATATATCGACATTGCGCACGAGCATATTTAGAATCGTAATCTGCTTGAAATTTTAGTGCATCCCAATCGTAGGTTCTGGTTTCAAAGCGGGCAACACGAGACTCCATCCATTCTTCGAAGGACTTATTCTCTGGTGCCATCCAAGTTTCAATTTTCTCTCTTTGAAAATTTGAAGATGGAGCCATAATTTTTCCTCTCTGGGCTTATCAAAACAATCTATATAAACCTGAATTAATAAAAACGTGAATTAACAACACCAAATTATTTTAACGTCGATTGCTCATTTAGTTCATGAATCCTAACCTGAGAAAGCTGTTCTGAGGCCATTTTTTTCATAAGATTCCTTACCCTAACCAGACCTACATCGTGAGCGTTTAAACCCTCAAAATGTCGTGCTTGTGGTGACAGGTTTTCTAAAACAACACGATCTTGCTCAAGAACGTCCCAATGCAGCCCCTCTAAACGATTTTTATACATAAATTTCCAGACATCCCGCTTCCACCCCTCAACTTTACGTGTACGCCAGAAAAAAACTTGCGTGTGTTCTTCATCAATAGGTGTAACAAATCCAACAATATAAAAATTACCGCCCGGCCCAGCGTTCTTCCGATAAGGAATAGAAAGGAGCAACCACATTCCACCTGTAAAACCAACTTCTACCCAATCAAAATTAACATCTCGCTGGCCTATCTTTTCAAAAGAAAACCCGGTGTCCGTCTCCCGAATTCGCATCTTCGCGGTCTTATCACCAAACGCCATCGAGTGAGATTTTGCATGGAGATAAGCACCATGCATTGGATCCATTACGTTATCCACAGCGTAAATGTAATTACACTTCCAAGTCGCGGTGCATAGCCTATGGCCGAATTTTTTACCGGCCAGTTCATTGGGCAAAACTAGCTCGGGCGGCTCGGGGTGTGCGGTGTCACCGAAGTATAGGAAGATCGCATCATTTATTTCTTTAACAGGATAACTCCGTGTAGTTTCTTGACCTTCTAAACTACAATTTTCCACGGCCGGTACATTTTTTACCCTTCCGTTACTTCCAACCTCAATTCCGTGATACCAGCATGCCAGGCGGTCACCGAGATTCCATCCAAGAGATAGACGAGCGCCCCGATGAGGACAGCGATCCTCAAGGGCGTGTACATTACCTTCCTGATCACGCCATAGAACTATATTTTGCGACAAACGTGTCACCCCGATTGGAGTACCTCCCAATGCCCAACTCGGCAAAACAGGGTACCAAAGGTTTAGTAAACCTCTTTGAAATCGGTCTTCAATTTCCTTATTGGATACATTTTTATCTGTCATAGATCTCAGTTTTTTCAACAAAAATAAATTTTTAAACAGACATATTTTTTATTTCTAATTTAAATTTTTCTTCAGTCCACGGGGTACCATCAGGTGAAAAAACGTTTCGCCTGTTTAACTCACTCACGAGTTCTGGAAGATCATCCACATCCTCTTCAAAAATTTGAGCCAAAGTTTCTGTAAGTTCCTGTTCATAATCCGTTGGCGTTTCGGGTCTTGTTTGCCATGGTATATTCACAATATTTTCCGGATACTCAATTCGGCCTCTTGCCGGATCATCACTCACTTCTCCACTTTTATTTGATTTTAAATATGGATTATGATCCACCGTACTCTCCCTAACTTACCAATTAACTTTATCCCAAAATTTATTAAATGTCCTCAGATACAAAGTTCATCTTCTTGGTGTTAAATCAAAATCTGATTTTAAAACATTTTATCTAGGGGCCAAGAAACAATAACTGGGAATGCCAAAACAAGAAAAATAGCGATAAGGTCACAAATTAGAAAGGGTATAGCTGCACGATAAATTTCGTTCATTGTTGTACCTTTCGGCGCCACTCCCTTCATAACAAACAAACCAGCACCGAATGGTGGGGACGTTGAGCCAGTCTCTATCGCAATTAGATACAAGACAGCAAACCATATTGCATTGAACCCCAATTCCTCGACCACTGGTATAAAAACTGGCAACGTTACCAACATTATTGGAACCGGTCCCATAATCATACCAAGTAAAATCACTGTCAAAAGCATTAAACCTATCAAAGCAATTGGGCTAACGTTAAGACTTAGGACCGTATTGACGAGACCAGAGGTGGCCCCAGTAAATGCAAGCATTTGAGTGAAGGCGAGTGCACCAGAAATTATTAATAGAATCATCACCGAAATTTCGAGGCTTCCAATAATAGCTTTTTTAAACACCTCCCAATTCATACGCCGTTGCACCACGGCCAGTATAAACGTGGCAAGGGCACCAGAAGCAGCAGATTCACTGGGTGTCGCAAAACCGGCAAATATCACGCCAACCACCATAAAAATTATAAACCCAACCGGCACGATATGAACAAAAGCAACCCGCAATCTCTCAGACCAAGGCACCCTCTCAACTTTAAAGGCTGGAGCCACTTTGGGATCGATGGCACACCGTCCAATGATATAAATCGCATAAAGAACCGCCATTATGATTCCTGGAAGGATAATTGCGATAAGAATTTTCCCAATGGAAAGTTCTGCAACAACACCCAGCAGCACTGCCAATCCGCTAGGTGGAATCATAATAGCGAGGCCTCCACTCCCAAGAATAGGGCCCAAAGACATAGGCTTTCCGTAACCTCTTTTTTCCATTTCAGGGACTAGTGACGAACCCAAAAGAGCAACACTTCCCATACTATTTCCTGTTAGTGCTGAAAATAGTACGCCACCACCAACAGCCATCAATGCCAAACGACCCTTAATACTTCCAAACCATTTATCCAAGGCATCGAGCAAGTTAATCCCTATCCCGGAGTGGAACATAATCTCACCCATTATTAAAAAGAGAGCGACCGGGACCAGTGTAAAGGTACTAAGCGATTCTGAAATTTGGATGACAAGCTGAAGCATACCCGGAATTCCGCCGAAGAAAAAATATGCACCAACGACGTTAACGACCAAAAAAGTAAAGGCCACAGGCATACCAATAAACATTAGGAAAAACAGGGATCCCATAATGATTATAAAGGCTTCCCACCACTCCATACCGTTATCTTCCTCTAATTAAATTTTTTGGTTTACTGCAAGAGGCAAGCCAAGCGCCGCACGAACGGCACGCCTCAAAAATTGGAAACCAAGCAAAAATAGGCCAAAAGGAACCACCGCCGTTATCCAATACGTAAGTGGCGCCATTATAGTTGGCTCACGAATATCATTAAAAAACTGATCTATGACCGTTAAAACCCCAAACCAACAAGTTATGAAACAAGCTGCTGCTGCCAAGACGGATAACGCCAAATGCAGATATTTTGTTATTTTTTCGTTTGTATGATTAAGAAGAATATCAAGAGTGATGTGTTTATCGTTACCAAGAACCCATGCTGCTGCCAACAAAGTCGAGTAAAGAAGCGTAATCTCACTTAGCTCGACAAGCCATGGATTACTTATGTCTAAAAAAGATCTAGTAACAATTTCTGTACAAATGGCCAGTGTTATAAGCACGAGTAGAGAGCAGGCGATTGCTGCAAGACCTCTATTTATTCGGTCAAAACATTTCGCTACCTCGGAAAGTACTTCGAGCATATTAACCCGCGGCTAAGTTAATCTAAGATATTTGAAAATTTAAATGATAACCCGAACGGCTGCGCTATTTACAATCGTTCGGGTTAATCACTTTAAAAAAATTAGACTATCTATTTCAACAACATTTTTTCGAGTATTTTTCCTTCTTTAGGTGCTTTTTTCTTAACTGCCGACCACGCTGCACCAAGAACCGTTTTTTTGAACTTAGCCTCTACTTTTGGTGAGAACTTGATTGCCTTTACACCACCTTTTTTCAAATCTGCGTACCCACGCTTAAGAACCGGGCTCCAGCCAGCTTCATAGGTTGGAGGGTCCACATTGCGGACAAAGTTAATTATTTTTGCCTTAGTAGCATCCGGCAATTTAGCCCACGACTTGGGGTTTACGAGAAAGTGAAACGTTGCTCGATAAAACCCAGGCGTTATATAAGCACCTATAACCTCTTTATATTTCTTCGCAACCCCAGAAACACCGGTCACAAACCCGGAAACAAGACCCCGCTCCATTGAGGTATAAATTTGAGGCATCGGTAAGACCACGGGATTACCACCAAGCGCTTTAATAGCAGGTGCAATTGCCGGAAATACCCGTATTTTCATATTCTTCAAACCGTCAATTGTCTTTATTGGTTTTTTCAAAAAAATATGAAACTTCAATTGGGAAACTGGAAGATCCCCGACAAAAATCAAACCCTTAGCCGCGTGAACCTTTGCCATGTAATCATGATAGCCGCTTGCTTTGACCTCGTTATATTGCTTGTTTGAATAATTTGCAGAACCAGAAACTTTTACAATTCCATTGGCATAACTGGGACTAGTCAAACATGCGTCAACTGAACCTAAACGCACAGCATTAGGTTGTTTAAATTGAGGTACCACCTCCGGTCCCCCTCTCCAGTCAAGTTTGAATTCTCCTTTAAGGGCCGTATTCAGACGGGTTATAAATCCATTAAAGGATTTTCCAATTGGGTGTTTGGCCGGTAGCATAGTGACTGTTTTAAAGGAAACCTCGCCTGCCAAAAGATTAGAGGTAGGTATAAAGGTCGCAAACAAGGCTAACACCGCCAAGGGACCTCTCAATAATTGGTACATCGTTTTTCTCCCAAAATTTTAAAATCTTCACTGTATTGTTTCACAAAATTAATGAACACCAACATTTTAATTTCTGAACATTGACAGAAATTAAAATGTTTAAACAGCTTTATTAGCTCAAAAAGCAATAGTATCTAATTACCACCATAGGCAGTGTTCTTTATAATAAAAGGTGCTTTGGCATGAAAAAATTAAAGATTTTTATTCGGAAGAGAGCCTTATGAACCCCATTCGATTACCTGTAACGGCATTAATCATTAGTATCGCTTGGCTTCCATCACTAAGTTGAAGACTAATCACTAACCGCTCGCGATCCAAAGTCGTTTCTAAAATTTTAGCCCCTCTGGGTATCGACAACCGTTTTTCACCGAATCCTTTAGCTACTGGCACCGATATATCAATAGGTGTTTTTGAATGAGTTTCAAAACTGCTAACACCCGATCTTTTTACCACAGTGACAATTACAATCGTCAAACCAATGACGATCAACGCCCCCATACCAATCACCAAACTCTTGAGCCCACGCATAGTTTATGCTCACTCTTATGTTATGACTTCACTAAAACGACCAACTACGCCTAAAAACAACCAATATAAAGTAGAAGCTGATACGAGTTTTGTCAGGCTAGACCGTCTTATGGCCAGTGCTCTAGCCGATCAATCGCGTACAAGAATCAAAAACTTGATTCAGCAAGGACATTTATCGTCAAAGACTGAGACGATAACCGACCCCGCATATCGGGTCAAACATGGCGAAGTTTACACTTTAACCATTCCAGCGATTAAATCGGCTACACCAGAGCCTGAAAATATTGCATTAGAAATCATATACGAAGATTTGGATTTAATTGTGATCGATAAACCAGCAGGCCTAGTTGTGCACCCAGCTCCAGGAAATGCTAGCGGGACATTGGTTAATGCATTGTTGTCTCATTGCGGAGATAGTCTCTCAGGAATCGGCGGCGTAAAACGGCCCGGGATTGTGCATCGCCTGGATAAACAAACAAGTGGATTGATGGTTGCCGCTAAAAATGACACCGCACACAGCAATCTTTCTGAACAGTTTGCTTCCCGGACTATTGAAAGAGCCTACCAGGCCATTGTTTGGGGCGTACCGCAGCCAAGGTCTGGACGAATTGAGGGTAACATTGGACGAAACAGAAAAAATCGAAAGAAAATGGCAGTCCTTTTAGGTCGGGGTAAAAAGGCAATTACAAAATATAAAGTACTCAGACGATTTGGCGATCACGCTAGTTTGATAGAATGTAAATTATCAACCGGGCGTACTCACCAGATAAGGGTCCATATGGCAGAAAATGGCCACCCAGTCATCGGCGACAGCACCTACGGTGGGGGGATAAGCAGAGCACGGCGGGCCCCACTCAATGACCAAACCCATAATTATATTAAACAAATAGATAGACAAGCCTTACACGCATTTAAACTGGGGTTTAGACATCCGAAATCCAATAAACTCACACGGTATCGGTCAAATTTACCTATTGAAATGAAGCTATTAATTAGTTTATTAGAGGGCCTTTAATGTCTTGAAATTAGGTTAATATGTTCCCATTTAGTAGAAATGGTCTAAAAATGTGTATATTTCATATAGATTTTATAAGGTAATCAGTAACACGGTGCTAAATTATGACCACTAATTTACCAGCATTAGGGCGGTTAGACCCCCAATCGAATCTGTCGCGTTATTTGTCTGAAATTCGAAAGTTTCCAGTTCTTGAAGCGCAAGAAGAATTTATGCTCGCCAAAAATTGGACCGAACGCGAGGATACCGAAGCAGCCCATAAACTTGTTACTAGTCACCTTCGTTTGGTCGCTAAAATAGCAATGGGATACAGAGGGTATGGGTTACCGCTGGGGGAACTCATTTCGGAAGGAAACGTCGGCTTAATGCAAGCGGTAAAGCGTTTTGATCCCGATAAAGGATTCCGACTCTCCACTTACGCCATGTGGTGGATCAAGGCATCTATACAGGAGTATATTTTACGCACTTGGTCGCTTGTAAAAATCGGGACAACAGCGGCTCAAAAGAAATTATTTTTTAATTTACGTAAATTAAAAGGTCAGCTCCAGGCCTTCGATGACGGTGACCTTTCTCCAGAAAACGTTAAAAACATCTCAGAAAACTTAAATGTACCTGAGGCTGAAGTGATATCAATGAACCGACGTCTCTCAGGCCATGATAATTCTCTAAATGCTCCACTTAAGGCCGAAGGCGACGGTGAATGGCAAGATTGGCTAGTGGATGAATCAGCCAATCAAGAAGAAGTTTTAGGGGAGCAAGAAGAGTTAGAAGGACGACGCAAGCTTTTGGTACAATCCCTTGGTAATCTAAATGAACGGGAGCGGCATATCTTTGTCGAGCGGCGCCTAACTGAAAATCCTAAAACCCTAGAAGAACTTAGTGAAGTTTACGGTATATCAAGAGAACGTGTCCGCCAAATCGAAGTACGTACTTTTGAAAAAGTACAAAAAGCAATAAAATCGGCTGCGCTTTGATGTTTAAAGGTTTTAAGTCATCATCCTGAAAAAGGATCATTGACCAGAATTGTATCTTCTCGCCCTGGGCTCGTCGATAATAACGCGACTGGAGCACCTATAAGGTCTTCAATTCTTCGTATATATTTTACTGCTGTCGCAGGCAAATCTACCCAGCTACGTGCCCCGAAGGTACTTTGATCCCATCCGTCGATTGTTTCATATATAGGCTCTATCCCCGCCTGTATCTCTCGGCCTCCTGGGAAAAAATCGAATTCCTGTCCTTTATAACGATATCCAGTGCAAACCCTTAATTCTTCAAATCCGTCCAGAACATCAAGTTTCGTCAAAGCAATACCATCAATACCGCCGACTTTTACTGCTTGGCGGACCATTACGGCGTCAAACCAGCCACAGCGCCTACGACGACCGGTTACTGTTCCAAACTCTTTACCTCGTTCCCCCAATTTTTGACCAATTTCGTTATCCTGCTCTGTTGGAAACGGACCACTTCCTACTCTGGTTGTGTAGGCTTTAGTTATCCCTAAAACATAACCAGTTTCTTTAGTCGGGACACCAGAACCAATAGATGCCTGTGCTGCATGAGTATTGGAAGATGTCACAAATGGATATGTGCCATGGTCCACATCTAGCATTGCACCTTGAGCTCCCTCGAAAAGAATGCGTTTTCCAACTTGTCTGGCTTCATCTAAACGTTGCCAAACCCTATCAGCATAGGGCATTAATTTTGGCGCTAGTTGAATTAAATCTTCAAGTAATTTATCTCGATTAATTAATGGGGCACCAAGACCTCTAAGCAAAGCATTATGATGCGTCAAAAGTTGATCTACGCGTTCACCTAATGTTTCTGATTCTTCAAGATCGCATACACGTATTGCACGACGTGCAACTTTATCCTCATAGGCTGGCCCAATACCGCGACCGGTAGTACCAATCTTATCAGCACCCCTCGCCTCCTCTCGTGCCTTATCTAAAATGCCATGCAGTGGCAAAATGAGGGATGCATTTTCAGCAACTTTAAGATTGTCGGGCCCTACGTTGACACCCTGTCCCCGCAAGGAATCTATTTCAGCAAGTAAAGCCCACGGATCGACAACAACGCCATTCCCAATAATTGAAAATTTGCCAGGCCTAACAACCCCTGAAGGCAACAAACTGAGTTTATATGTAACATTGTCAATTACCAATGTATGGCCTGCATTATGTCCACCCTGAAATCGTACGACCACGTCGGCTTGGTTCGATAACCAATCAACAATCTTTCCTTTTCCTTCGTCCCCCCATTGAGAGCCTACGACCACCACATTTGCCATTTGGGCTTTTATCCTTTTGTTGGTTTTGGACCAGATTTTCCCATATAATGTGAGCATTCCAGACGAATAGCTTCCTCACATAAATCAACCTCGTCCTCAAGAGCTGATATTGTCACCCAACCGTTATTATGTAGATCAGATTTAACTTTTCTGGAGGTTTTAATTGACACCATAATTCGGGGCTTATCTCTCGATTTATCAATCATATCCAGGATAGTATCGATATAAAGAGTAACACCTGTTGCTTTTTCCCCGCTATCCTGACGATCAGCTCCTTTAACCCTAAATCTCCCTCCGCGCGCTAACTCACCTGAAGTTCCTCTTGCAAATATAGTAAACCCAATTCCGGTGTGATATTCAAATCCGCGGTTTTCGACAGGATCAAGCGTAAGTGGAAATTTGGGTGCTTCATCACGTAACAGGGACACAACCTCTTCCAGTCTTAAAAGTTCTGCGCCAGCTATGTGTGGCAGGGTTAGTTTCTTAAGACGCGGCAAGACATTTTCAACAGGGCCCGTAGATTCGAGTAAAGCCGTCAATATTTCAGTAGCCGGCCCCGCGGTTTTTCTAATGACTTCCGGGTCTTTTCGATCTAATCCCACTCTAAGAGCTAGACAAACATCTTCAGAAAATTCAAATTTTTCCAAAATACTAGGTACTAACCGGGGGACCGTTAAGTCGACGCTAAAATCATCGGATCCAACTGAGCTGATAGCATCCGCTGCGAGAAATATGATTTCGACATCGGCCGCAGTAGATCCAGATCCTATCAGCTCTGCCCCCACCTGTAATACCTGGCGTTCAGGGCGCAACTGAGTACCACGGACCCGTAAAACTTCTCCTGAGTAGGAAAGCCGCAATGGACGGGTTGAATTAGTCAAACGGGTTCGGGCTATTCTTGCTATTTGTGGCGTAATGTCAGCACGGACACCCATCATTCTTTGAGAAACAGGATCCATTAGTCGAAAAGTATCAGGTGCCAATGCAACACCTGCACCACTGAGCAACCCATCCTCAAATTCGATTAGTGGTGCTTTGACTCTGTCAAAACCATTATGTCCAAAAAAAGTAACAATTTTCTCTACTGTCTCGGCCTCTAATGCCGCATCATTGGGCAAAATATCTCTTAAGCCAGTCGGCAGTAGAGCGTCTTCTTCATTCTGCATCATCTTTTCCTGCCAGTGAGCCCATTAAAATTTAAGATTAGTATAACGTTCATGCTGCAGCTATCTAATGGGTTTAGGGTTTTTGTACAATTATTAATCAGATCACAGCTAAAATATGATAGTTATTCCTTCCATTAGCCCCTCAGCGTTTACCAAATTAATCCGTTTCCCCTCTATCAAGATTTGATTATTATCAGCACTTAAATAATGTTTTATTTGTCCAGCAAATATCCGCTGTCGCTCCCCACGAAATTCAACAAGCTGGAATTTTGAGTGAACCTCATAGACCCCAGAGTCATCGTCTATACTATTTAAAATAACATTCCCAACTATTCTGCTCGTTCGCGTGGGCGGGCTCTCCGCATGTATGTTAACGTTGTCGAGGCGTCGTAGTCGAGTTTCTAAAAGTTTTCGATCGTCATAAATAATCGATACATGATCATACGGGCTGTCTTGTTCGGTTGAGATAGGGACCCAATACCAACCAGTTTCTGAAAATAGCGTGAGCCAATTCTTTAATTGTCGATTATCTAGCAACTGAGCTTCCATAAATAGAAACTCTTCAATGTTCCGGATTGACAAATTTTTATGTGCAGCCATTGATTTTATGTTTTCAAATAACTCAACCAAACATCAAACATATTGCGAATATGCAATTCACTTAATCCATTCTCGGCACGCCAACCACCATCTTCCTCTTTGGTATCCCTTCCTATACCCCTCCCAGTTGATATCCAGTCATTACCTTTGGTTTTAAGACCTTCGCGGATACGAGAGTAAGTCTCAAGATCATCTGTCAGTACTGGTGAGGCTACTGCATTTGTTATGTTCGCAAAACGAATTGTATCGCGAAACATTTCATCAGGAGCTCCTTTCAAACGGAAACAATACCCTAAAACTTCGGTTTTATTTACACTCAATGGGCGAATAACACGTAGCTGACGAAACTGGCTCATGAAAGAGATTGTAGGATATATATTTGTATTCCAACGAGTTATTTTAAGAATTTTCTCAGCAGCGATCTTTCCCTTCGCTTTCTCCAAGGCGGCATAATAGTCCTCAAAAGACGGGTTATTCTTCGCTACGGCGACTTTTTCATCATTGTGATAGTCACCCAAAAAACTATGGCCATATGGAAAGGCCCAAAGGCCGACTTCATTTTCCCAAAAATCCCAAGGAACGCCATTTTGTCGCATTTGACTTACACCGATCTCGCCTGCGCCGTCAGAAAAAACCGAGTCATCCTGCTGTTGAGCTGCTTCAATCGAAGATTTGTGTACACAGTTTGGGTGAAGACCATCACACAAATTTTCAAAAATAAGTTTCCAATTTCCGATGTAAAGATGTTTTGCCACCCCGCCCGCTACTTCAATCTCACCGTCTGGGGCACGATCAATCAAATCATCAAATGATTTTGTAATAGGGCCTAGAAATTTCTTGAGCGAAGGACCTTTAGAACTTAAAGATGCGAAAACAAAACCGCGATAATTATCACAACGCGGAACTGGACTCATACCATATGCTGGATCACCAGGTCGTACGGCATCTTCCCGATACCCCCTTGGCTGTGGTACAGCTATTAAATTGCCATCGTTATTATACTCCCAACCATGATAGCAACATTTGAAGGATTCGGAGTTACCACTTTCACAGTTAACAACTTTAGCTCCGCGATGGCCACAACGGTTGTATAAAACACGTATTTTTTTATCAGTGGAACGGGTCATAATAATGGGTTGACCAGCTATATTAGTGCAAAAATAGTCTCCAGCTTCGGAAACTTGGCTCTCATGACCCACATAAATCCAAGTGGCAGAAAATATTTTTTCTAATTCAAGTTTAAAGATTTCGGGATCTTGATAAACGCACCGATGAACCCGTCCAGTTTGTACCAATTCATCAATATTCATTTGAATCCTCTATTATATCAATCATGATGACCTCACTTAATCTTTGCTACAAGCACGAGCAATTATCACAAAAATCAGAGTTATTGTTCAAATTGAAAAACAAATTACAACAAAGTCTCGTTAACGAAAATTCTGTTAATCAATGGATTAACTATGCCACCAAAGGTACGCGGCATAAACCAACCACCAATGCTAAGAATAATATAAATGAGACAATTACAAAGCCTGCAGCCATCTTTATAGCAGCATCCGATTTTTCCATTGACCCACATGATCTGACAGGCACCCGCCCCGGCACGTTTTATATTATTCGAAACGCCGCAGGTATTGTAACACCAGGTGAGGGAAAAGATGCGGACTTATCGATTGGCGCTACATTAGAATTTGCGGTCAAAATATATAAAGTGAGACATATAATTGTAATGGCGAGTCCTGGCTGCGGTTTGTTGAACTGCCTTTTAGATGAAGAAGCTAAAGACATTAATTCTCTAGTTGATGGCCAATACCTACCCAGTTGGATTAATTTGACCGCATCAGCAATAAGCCGTGTGGCTAACGGCAATCTTACAAACGAAGAACGAAAACGTATTTGCAGTCAAGAATTGACAAAAATTTCGTTCGAGAACCTTATGACCTATCCGTGGATACTTGACGGTCTTTATGATGGGTCCATAACCTTACATGGTTGGTATTACGATGCTGCAAATGGACAATTTTCTTGGTTTGACCCGGCGAATGATGGCTTCGTCAGCAGTTAATCACTAGCTTCTATTGAAGGAAAATTTAATTGGGTGACCTCCAAAACATGGGGAACACTTCGAATTTTATCCATTACATCTTCACTTATCTCTTTATCAAGCTCAAGTAATGCTACCGCGTTACCCCCTGGTTTGGTCCGCCCTAGGATAAAATTTGCAATATTTACACCCTCATTGGCCATAGCCATCCCTAAGGCACCTATTATACCCGGCATATCATTATTGACAGTATAAATCATTTGGCGGCCCAAAGAGGCCTCCATCGGAACACCACCAATGTCTACAATTCTGGGTTTATCGCCGCCGATTAACGTCCCTGCAACGGAAAGTTGATGATCTTCAGTTTTAACCGTTAATCTCACGAGCGTTTGATATTCGCATTCTCTTTCATGGTTTACGATGGAAACATCTATATCACGATCTCTTGCTATAACCGGCGCATTCACCATGTTGATAGAATCCATAGCTGGCGACATTACTCCCTTAAGTGCACAGGCGTTAATGGGCTTTTTATTTAGACTAGAGGCGTGCCCTTCATATTCTATTGTTATCGACTGTAATCCGGTTCTCAGCACTTGCCCTGCAAATCCACCAAGTAACTCTGCTAATTCCATATATGGTTTAAGTTTCGGTGCATCTTCAGCGGATACCGAAGCCATATTAATTGCGTTCACAACCGCCCCGCTAATCAAATAGTCTGACATCTGTTCTGCAACCTGTAGAGCCACATTTTCTTGTGCTTCTGCTGTCGCTGCCCCTAAGTGAGGTGTCGCGATAACGTTTTTCAAGCCAAATAAGCTGTAATTTTCTGGTGGTTCCGTTGGAAAAACGTCAACAGCAAACCCCCCTACTTTGCCTTTTTCAAGTGCATTTTTTATAGCCTTTTCTGACACCAACTCACCGCGAGCACAGTTAATGATCAGGATACCCTTTCTCATCTTAGAAATTGCATCAGCATTGAGGATTTCTCGCGTAGCCTCGGTGAGGGGTGTATGTAGTGTTATGACATCTGCCCTTTGAAATAATTCGTCCAACTCTACTTTTTCAACGCCAAGACCCTGAGAGTGATCAGCCGTAAGAAAGGGATCGTAGGCAATTACCCTCATTTTAAGTCCGATAGCTCTTTCGGCGACCCGTGAGCCGATATTACCACAGCCAATAATTCCCAGTGTTTTTCCTGTGAGCTCCGTACCCATAAATTGAGATTTTTCCCATTTACCGGATTGTGTCATTTGATCCGCCGAAGGTATCTGGCGGGCCAAAGCAAACATCATCGCGATAGCGTGTTCAGCTGTTGTAATGGCATTGCCAAACGGAGTATTCATAACAACGACACCATTGGCCGATGCCGCATCTATATTGATATTATCTACGCCGATACCGGCACGGCCTACTACTTTTAATTGTTCTGCGGCCGAGAGGACTTCAGCCGTTACTTTAGTGGCTGAACGCACTACCAACCCACTATAACTGCCAATACAATCAATCAATTCTTTAGACGACAGGTCAGTTCTAACGTCCACCTCTAATCCTCGGTTCTTAAATATTTCTACCGCGCGCGGACTCAAACTGTCAGAAATAAGTACTTTTGACATCATATTCTCACTCTAGTTCCATTAATTCGGCTTTAACCGATTCATAAGCCCACTCGAGCCATGGAAATAATTTTTCTAAATCTGGTGTAGAAATGGTTGCCCCTGCCCAAATTCGTAAACCTGGCGGAGCATCCCGGTATCCATTTATATCGTAAGCAACGTTTTCTCTTTCTAACAAAGCGTCTATTTTCTTTGGTATAAGAGCTTGTTGGTCTTTGGATAGGCCACAAAACCATTGATCTATAATACTCAAACAAACCGAGGTGTTGGATCTAATCTCTGGAGTTTCAGCAAGAAAATCGATCCAAGCTGTTTTATGAACCCAATTTTCAATAGCTCTTAAATTGTTATTTGAACGTTCAAAAAGGGCTTTCTTGCCCCCAATTTTTTCAGCCCATTTCAAACCGTCGAGGGCATCTTCTACACAAACCATAGAGGGTGTATTGATGGTTTCACCCCGAAAAATACCTTCTATAAAACGCCCCCCTGAGGTCAAACGAAAAATTTTTGGAAGAGGCCAGTTCGGGATATGATTTTCCAGACGTTCTATAGCGCGCGGACTTAAAATTAAGATACCGTGCTGTGCTTCTCCACCCATCACCTTCTGCCAGGAGTAAGTCACCACATCGAGTTTGATCCAAGGCAATTCCATTGCAAATACTGCCGAGGTAGCATCACAAATAGCCAAACCCTCACGATCCTCTGAAATCCAGTCCGCATGCGGTACCTTCACTCCAGAAGTCGTCCCATTCCAAGTAAAAACGACGTCGCGAGACCAATCAACCTTGCTAAAATCGGCAACTTGTCCGTAGGGAGCCTCAATCACTCGAACGTCTTTTAACGAAAGTTGCTTGGTAACGTCAGTTACCCAGCCCAGCCCAAAGCTCTCCCATGCCAATACATCCACGCCCCGCTGGCCCAGTAACGACCATAGTGCCATTTCTACTGCGCCAGTGTCAGATGCTGGAACAATTCCTATACGGTAATGGTCCGGTAAATCAAGGATTTCTCGGGACCGCGCCAATAGCTCTGCTAGGCGCTCCTTGCCGACACCAGACCGGTGGGATCTACCTACGAGAGCAGCATTAAGCACCGAAGGCTTCCAACCTGGCCGTTTAGCGCAGGGACCTGAAGAAAAACAGGGATTATTAGGTAGCTGCGCGGGACGCGCAAAGCTTTCATTTGACATTGTAACTCTCCCTTTCAGAAGAGGCGCAACCCGTTGGGGGGCTGTGGCCCGCGGATCTTTTAGTTCGAACAGTCCTATAGGTCAATCAAAGATTTGTATTTAGATCTAAATATGCGATTTTGTCGCATACCTACAACAATTTATCGTAAATGTGAAAACCCTAACCCATCTTTATTTAGATTATATTTCGATTAAGGTGATAAATTGAAATTTGATTGAGGTTTTACCTCAATCATTATATTTAACCAAGTTTGTGATCCTAAATGGTGAAATTTTGTCAGAAATATCCCATATTTTAGTAATCGATGACGACACAAGATTGCGCGATCTACTAAAACGCTATTTGAGTGAAAATGGTTTTGCAGTATCCACAGCGTCTAGTGCTGAGGAGGCTCGACAACTGCTAGCAGGCCTGAACTTTGATATTATTGTTTTGGACGTGATGATGTCAGGGGAGGACGGCTTTGCATTTACTGACTGGATCAAACCTAGAAACGACATTCCCATTTTAATGTTAACGGCTCGTGGCGAGGTTGAAGATCGTATACAAGGTCTCGAGCGGGGTGTTGATGATTATTTAGCAAAACCATTTGACCCTCAGGAACTCCTGTTGCGAATTAGAAATATTTTAAGAAGAGTTGCTATTACTTCAACTCCAGACACCGACGGACCGATTGAAATACAACTAGGTACTTGTATTTACAAAACTAGTAGAAAAGAGTTGTGGAAGGGTGATCAACGTGTCCACTTGACTGAAATAGAGACCAGTTTACTTGATAGTCTAGGAGCGAGATTAGGCCGCCCAGTGACTCGTGAATCTTTAATGCGGGACAGTGGTATAATTGGTGGTGTAAGAACCGTTGATGTCCAAATCACGAGACTAAGACGAAAAATAGAGCCTAACTCGCGGAGCCCACGCTATATTCAAACCGCTCGTGGTAGGGGTTACGTTTTGCGACCGGATTAAAGATATTAAGCAATGTTCAAAATAAAACAGTTATTACCTAGATCTCTATTTGGACGCTCGGTCATGATCATAGTGACACCTCTGGTATTGTTGCAGGTCGTATCCACGTGGATTTTTTATGACCGTCATTGGAGCACCATAACTGGGCGGTTAGCCTCAGCCGTAGCAGGTGAAATTGCTAGCGTCATAGACCACAGAAACAATTTTCCCGGAAAGGAAAACCAGGCATGGGTTTTCAGTTCCGCTGGTGCTAATTTAGGTTTGCGAATAAACATTCGAAAGCATGATATACTATCTAATATTCCAAAAATTACCGGTTCTTCAACTTTAGACAAACGTCTGGGCAAAGCTCTTCGTGAACAGGTTCGAAGACCCTTTCATATGGATACAGTTAGCCATAAACGAGAAGTTAGAATTCAGGTACAATTACCTGACGGAGTGATGGAGGTTATAGTTGACCGCGAACGGTTATTTAGTTCCACCACATATATTTTTGTTATGTGGATGGTAGGAACATCGATGCTGCTATTTGCTATTGCTACTATATTTATGCGTAATCAAGTGCGGCCTATTCAACGTCTTGCTACTGCGGTAGATAATTTTGGTAAGGGGCGTGAGGACTCTGGTTTCAAACCCGAAGGTTCTACAGAAATTCGGCAAGCCGCAGCCGCATTTAATCTGATGCGTGAACGGATACAACGAACTATTAGCCAACGTACAGAAATGCTCGCTGGAATCTCACATGATTTAAGAACACCCCTCACCCGCATGAAACTCCAGCTTGCGATGATTGGAGATTCTCCCGAGATAAATGACCTCCGATCTGATGTCGAAGAAATGGAATCAATGGTTGAGGAATACTTAGCTTTCGCAAGAGGCGAAGTCGCAGAAAAGGTCCAAAATACTAATATTTCCAATATCCTGCTTGATGTAGTCAATAGAGCCCAACCTGACAAAGCACAAATCACCTTAAAAACGAAGCAAGGTCTAATGGTTCCTTTAAAACCTAACGGCTTCAAACGAGCCATAACGAATATTATCAACAATGCAATAATTTATGGTGGAAAGGTCAATATTGCAGTAACAGAGTTGCCAGCGGCGATACTTATCCAGATAGATGACAACGGCCCAGGTATATCGATGGAAGACAGAGAAAATGTATTTAAACCATTTTACCGACTGGACAGTGCTCGCAGCCCCGATTCAGGAGGCAGCGGTCTCGGTCTCACCATAGCGAGAGATGTAGCGCGCGCCCATGGCGGCGATATAGTCATAGAAGATTCTTCAATGGGTGGCGTTAGAATTAACATGCGCCTTCCAACTTAATAACAGGGACCATTAAAATTAGACGTATCGATTCTATCCCGTACAAGCCTATATATGTCTTTTAGTTTCCCTATCAAATCTAATTTACCTAATTTTAGACATCTATCCTGTTAATTTTTCCTCATTTTTATCAATGATGGGAAAAGGCATGATTGACGCAAATTGGAGCGCCTGTTTGAGGGTATGATCAAGAAAGGCCATTGTTTTTGTGAGGTCTGGAGAATCATCTTTAACCCAAGTATTAAGTGTTGATAGATAAATCACTGTTAGACCCTTAACACGAAACCTACCGACTAAACCAGCTGAGTTGATACCTGACATCTCGAGTGTCCATGCCATAGAGTCAAATATTTTAGGAGCTAGGTATATAATTGCCAGAGGATCAAATTTTGTATCTCTTATAATCGAAGCAATTGCTGCTTTATGGTCCTCCATGGCATCAAAACGCTGTAAAATATTATCAAGAAGACGATCTCGTAACGGTTCATTGGAAATGGAGGGCTTTGTCTCAGTAATAACGATCTCTGTAGTTCTATCCAAAATTGCGCCTGCAATTATAGTTTTTGAAGGAAAATAGCTATAAAGTCGATCTAAAGTTATACTTGCCCTGTCGGATATCATTCGGAGTGAGACTTTTCCCCAGTCCAGCTCTGAAGCACAATCAAGTGCCGAATCGATGATTTTATTTCGTATATTCAAAGGTCTTTTAGCCATATTTTCCAAGGTCCTTTATCCATCATATTATGCTGGCGTTTTACGTAATCCAAGTACTCAATGCGTTAAAAATTCTGAAATAGAATTCGTTGAAATAAAGTTCTTCATATGTAAATCTATCGCCGTAATAATTGAAACTACTTCACTATGTCACGTGCCACTATCAAAGCTCTTGTTAAAATTATCTCCCGCCAACCGCGTTTGAGCGCAACACGCGAGCAACAGCTGTTGAAACAATATAGAGATGGAGATAAAAGCGCGGTAAATGAGTTAGTTACGACCCATCTTCGATTTGTTTTTCATGTGGCCCGTCGCTATAAAAATTACGGCTACCCTCTTGCTGACCTAGTACAAGAGGGGACAGTGGGACTTTTAGAAGCTCTAAAAAGATTCAATCCAGAGAAAAGAACGCGACTTTCAACTTATGCAATGTGGTGGATTCGTGCGTCGATACAGGATTACGTTATCCGTTCCAGGTCATTAGTAAAGATTGGCACAACTGCTGCACAGAGGTCTCTTTTTTTTAATCTTCCTCGTATAATGTTGGATTGGCATCGGGATGACGCTCCTCCTGAAGATCTGGTTCGAAATTTAGCGACTCGTTTTAACACTTCTGTGTCAGATGTATTAAAGTTCGCCCGAAGAATCAGTAGACCCGACCAATCACTTAACGTGCCTGTTAAACAAGAACAAACAACTCTGATCGAACGGATCGTGGACGAAAGACCTGACCCGGAAATCAGTTTAATAAACAAATTCGATGGACGTATTTTGCTTGAACAGCTCTCAACTGCTTTATCAACATTACCACCCCGCGAAACATTTATTATCAAACGAAGATTCTTGACTGACAGAATCCGGACCCGCTCTGATCTTGGGACTGAATTAGGGGTTTCAAAGGAAAGGGTTAGACAGCTTGAAGTGAGGGCATTAACCAAATTGAAGGAACTATTAAAACCACTAAGAAAACAAGAGAAATTGGCGGGATGATCCCTTCATCAGGTAGCATGCAACACTGCAATAATTTATTCAGCTAGCTCTCGAGACCTTTTTTCAGCAGCGTTAACAGCGGCAGTTATAAGCCTCTGCAGCCCGTTTTTTCCCATGAGTATCTCAAGGGCTGCCGCTGTAGTTCCACCTGGGCTTGTAACATTTTCCCTAAGGGTTTTAGCACTCTCATTAGATGTTCTTGCTAATTCTCCACTTCCTGCCACTGTTGCAAGCGCTAATTGTTTCGACAAATCGGGATCTAATCCAACTTTTATTGCAGCATCCGTTAGACATTCGATTAATAGGAAGACATAGGCGGGCCCACTGCCTGATACTGCGGTAACCCCGTCGATCAAAGCTTCTCGGTCAATCCACCCCACTTCTCCGACAGCCTCTAAAAGTTTTGTCGCAATAGATCTTTGAATTTTACTTACATTAGCGTTTTTATACGCTACCGTTATTCCTCGCCCAACTGCAGCAGGTGTATTTGGCATACTTCGAACAATTGAAGCATCACCTGTTAAAAGTAACTCAAAGTACTTTGAAGGCTTACCGGCGGCAATCGATATAAACAGAGTCTCGGGCCGCACAAAGCGCACATACAACGGAACAATGTCATCCATTGCTTGAGGTTTAACAGCAAATACAATTATATCTGGTATAAAATCAACCGCTAATTCATCGAGCGATTTAACAAACCTTACATCAAATTGATCCTGCAGAAGATCATTCTCAAAAGGTTCAACTACTATAACATCTCCTTTATAAAACCCTTGGCTTAGCCACCCTGCCAACAGGGCTCGTCCCATCTTACCACAACCGACAAGTAGTAATTTTTGATCTACAACCATTTTCAGCCTTATTTATGGTAGCTTGACGCCAAACGCCTTCTTTTGAAACAAATAGAATCCAAGGAATGGAATTAGGCTTCACCCATTGTATCAATCATCGCTGCATCAAACGCCTCCTCTGGAGTTTTACCACCCCACACAACATAATTAAATGCTGGGTAAAACCTTTCACTTTCAACTAGTGCTATCTCTACCATATCCTCGACCTGTTCCACACTAGCGCCTGATACACCCCGCAATAACATAGCATGCCTAAAGACAGGCAAACCGCGATCTGCCCATAAGTCAAAATGCCCGACAGCTAGTTGTTCGTTCACTCTTGCCATTAGGTCATTGAATGAAGTCCGGCGATAATCCGGTACCGTCAACTCGAATGCACATGCGAAATGCATAGCGCTAATATCATCAAGCCAAGAAAAAAATAAACGATAATCAGTCCAGCGGCCCGAAATTTCCGCTGCAATTTCATAATCTGCTGATCTCTCAAAATTCCATCCGTGCGCACCTGCAATCTGTTCGATTAGATCTATAGGATTTGTGGTGATAAAGTTGGTCTCTTTAACCGCCGTCACCGCCATTTCAGATCCCCTCACAAACAAAACTTTTACTCAACGATAATCAGCTATCGTGAAGATATTGTGTCAGATTAACTTACAAATACAACATATAGGGTGCCAAATGCAGAGTCGAAGCGCAATAGAAGATTTCAATTTTGATAATCATTCCTGTGGAAAACTATAAATCAAACTTACATTACGCCTTTTTTTCTTTTTTTCGATTTCGTCGAGGAGATCTTTTAGCAACAGGAGCTCTAACCCGCGCTGTTTCTAATTTCTTAAATTTTGCTTTAATTTCTTCATTCTCGGTACGCGCACGAGCGGCCATTTCTTTTACGGCCTCAAACTCATCACGTGTCACTAAATCAAATTTTGCCAGAATTTTCTTTACTTGCTGTTCTACGAGGGCTTCGACCTCGCGTCGTAGCCCTTCTAAAGTTCCTATCGCACCGCCAGCTAATTTTGCGGCATCATCAAAAAATCGGTTTCTTGTTTGCATATTTTTTATCCAATTCTGCGTAATAAGTATTCCTCAAGAGCCCTCAAATTTATTAAGATGATACGATCAAATTTGTCGCTTTCAACAACCTTGATGTATAAACCCTGTACAAAATACCCTGCCCATGGTTAATCGCATACAAAATATTACCCTAGTAACGACAATTTTTAGATAGAGCAAACAACTATGGCACAGACCGAACCCAAATCCGACATCGAGATAGCACGCGAAGGAAATATGCTGCCTGTAATCGATATAGCCAAAGACCGCTTTGGAATCGATGCAGAGCATCTAGATCCTTATGGTCATTTTAAAGCAAAAATATCAATCGATCATGTTACCTCTCTTCCAGATCGGTCTGAAAAAGCCAAATTGATTTTAGTAACCGCAATGACACCAACAGCGGCAGGGGAAGGAAAAACAACGACAACTGTTGGTTTAGGCGATGGCCTTAACCGGATTGGAAAAAATGCCTCAATCTGCCTTCGAGAACCTTCCTTGGGACCATGTTTTGGTATGAAAGGCGGTGCTGCCGGTGGTGGTTATGCTCAGGTAGTGCCAATGGAAGAAATTAATCTCCATTTCACAGGCGACTTTCATGCAATCGGGACCGCAAATAATTTACTCTCAGCACTGATTGACAATCACATTTATTGGGCACATGAACCAGCTCTAGACCTTCGACGTGTCACATGGCGCCGAGTGGTTGATATGAATGATAGAGCCTTGAGATCAATAGTTACATCTCTCGGTGGAGTGGCCAATGGTTTTCCTAAAGAATCTGGTTTTGATATCACTGTTGCATCCGAGGTTATGGCTATATTTTGCTTGGCCGAAAATATCGATGACCTCAATAGCAGATTAGCAAATATTGTTGTTGGCCAAACTCGCGAACGTAAACCCGTGTATGCACGCGATCTAAAAGCAGATGGACCAATGACCGCCCTTTTAAAGGACGCTATCAAACCTAATCTAGTTCAAACATTAGAAAATAATCCGGCCTTTGTTCATGGGGGTCCATTCGCCAACATAGCTCACGGTTGCAATTCAGTAATTGCGACCAAAACAGCTCTTAAGCTCTCAGATTACGTAGTAACTGAGGCCGGTTTTGGTGCAGATCTTGGTGCGGAAAAATTCTTTGATATTAAATGTCGTAAAGCTGGTTTAACACCGCACGTTGCCGTCGTTGTGGCTACTGCACGCGCTCTAAAAATGCATGGCGGGGTAAAAAAAGAAGATCTTGGGAAAGAAAATCTTGAAGCATTAACAAAGGGCCTGGAAAACCTATCAAGGCATGTCAATAACGTTCTCAATTATGGCGTACCTGCTGTTGTTGCGATCAATCGTTTCATAACCGATAGTGATTTGGAAATCGATTTAATACGCGAACAATGTGGGAAGCATGGGGTTGAAGCGATTGACTGCACTCATTGGGCCAATGGTGGTGCTGGCACCGAAACTCTAGCCAAAAAAGTAGTTGAACTTGCAGAAAATAATGATGGTTCATCGTTTAAATTTTTGTATCCGGACGATATGCCCCTATGGGACAAAGTTCAGAATATCGCCCAAAAAATTTACGGTGCTAGTGAAATTGTCGCAGAACAACGTATCAGAAATCAATTCCGCGAATTAGAGGAACAGGGAGCGCGCAATTTCCCGATCTGTGTTGCTAAAACCCAATATAGTTTTTCAACCGACGCCACTCTTAAAAATGCTCCTAGCGATCACATTGTGCAGATCAAAGAAGTCCGACTTGCAAACGGGGCTGAATTTTTAGTAGTTATTTGTGGTGATATCATGACAATGCCAGGGCTGCCACGCGTCCCGGCTGCACACGAAATCAAAGTGGATGAAAAAGGCAACATTGCTGGCTTGTTCTAATCAATTTTGCATTCTTAACAAAAGTCGTTTCTTGAAGTGATGCATTATGACCCATATAAATTATGAGCGAATAATTGGTGATAGGATAAAAATATGATCCTAGTTACAGGCGGTGCTGGATTTATTGGATCCAACCTAGTCGCCGGCCTTGAACGGACCGGCTCTAAGAAGGTTGTAATATGTGACCGGCTCGGTGCTGGCGAAAAATGGCGCAATATTTCTAAACGTGATTTATTTGATATTATTACCCCGGAAAATTTAACTGATTACATTGAAGAAAATGCAAGCACCATTGAAACTATCTTTCATTTAGGGGCTATTTCTGCCACTACAGAAACAAACGCTGACCTATTTTTAGAGAATAATTTTCGACTTTCCTGTAAAATTTGGAGCCAATGTGCACAATATCGTATCCCATTCATTTATGCATCATCAGCAGCAACATATGGCGATGGAACATCCGGCTTTGACGACGCGTCAACCAGATCACATCTAGCATCACTTTCACCACTTAACGCATATGGTTGGAGTAAGAATCTTTTCGATCGTTGGGTCGCTAGGGTTATTGAAACTGGTCCCGGTACAAAAATTCCGCCTCAATGGGTTGGCCTCAAATTCTTCAACGTATACGGCCCTAATGAATATCACAAGGAAGGCCAAATTAGCGTAGCTCTTAAAATCTATCGGGAAATCACGGCCGGTGGGCCAGCTATTTTATTTCGATCTCATGATGTAAATTATCAAGACGGCGCTCAAAGTCGTGATTTCATTTGGGTCGGCGACTGTATAGATGTTTTATTATGGTTAGCAAATACGCCATCGGTTTCAGGTATATTTAATGTGGGTTCTGGTAAATCACGAAGTTTTAATGATGTAGCAAATGCAATTTTTAGTACTTTGGGGACCAAACCTGAAATCAAATTTGTCGACACGCCACTCGCCATCAGAGACAAATATCAATACTTCACCGAAGCAAACATGACGAGGCTGTGTGAGGCGGGGTACGCCAACACATTTACTAGTCTGGAGAAAGGCATTAGCCAATACGTTAGTAATTTTCTCGCAACCGGTGACCCCTATATTTAAAATTTTATAGAGGAAAGAGGTTCAGAAATATGTTTGCAATAGCGTTTCCAGCCATAGACCCTATTGCATTAGAAATAGGCCCAGTAGTGATACGATGGTATTCACTTGCATACGTGGGCGGGATTTTGTTTGGTTGGCGATATATTTTAAAAATATCACCGTTAAGTATCGAAAAAATTGATCGAAAATGTATTGATGATTTTATTATTTGGGCAACTCTAGGAATAATTTTAGGGGGAAGATTTGGTTACGTCGTTTTTTATAATCCGGTTTATTTTATAGAAAATCCCCTTCTCATTTTCGCCATGTGGCATGGTGGTATGGCATTTCACGGAGGACTAATAGGTATAGCGGTCGCCACTTGGATTTTCGCCCGCAGAAATAACATACAGTTTATTGCATTCGGTGATTTAGTCTGTGCCGCAGCCCCAATAGGTTTATTCTTCGGACGAATTGCAAATTTTATCAACGGTGAATTGTTTGGTAGACCGACCGATTTCCCTTGGGCAATTGTATTCCCTGCTGGCGGGCCAGAACCTCGACACCCAAGTCAATTATACGAAGCCGGCCTCGAGGGATTACTGCTCTTCTTAGTATTATCAATAATGATCTTCAGATTTAAAGCCTTGAATAGAAAAGGACTGGTAGCTGGTAGTTTTATGATGATCTATGGTTTATCGAGATATTTGGTGGAGTTTGTTAGGCAACCTGATGACCACCTTGGCACTATATTTAATATTGCCACTATGGGCCAAATTCTATCATTACCCCTCATTATTGTTGGTTTATGGTTGGCTCACAGGGCCTTTCGCCAATCGTGACACCTTTAGAAAACAAACTTCGAGACATAATAAAAACCGACGGACCAATATCGGTATCGCATTTAATGCGTATTGCCGCTAATGACACAGACTATGGTTACTACCAGTCAAGAGATCCATTTGGGACACTTGGTGACTTCATTACCTCTCCAGAAATTACTCAGGCTTTCGGTGAAATTATTGGGCTATGGTGCCTTACAGCATGGCAAAATGCGGGCTGCCCGGATAAAACAATTTTAATTGAGCTTGGACCGGGGCGCGGAACATTAATGTTAGATATTCTTCGAACAGTAAAAAAAATATTACCTAAATTTATGGAGTCTATAGAATTACATCTCGTGGAGTCGGGCACGACGCTTCGACAACAACAACGGCTGACTTTAAAAGATTACCACGTAACCTGGCACGATTTTATCAACACCATTCCCCAAGGCCCATCATTAATATTAGCTAATGAGTTTTTTGACGTTCTACCAATCGATCAATACTTAATGACAAAAGATGGATGGCATGAAAAGTTGATCACCCACGACCCCGAGGAAAATAAATTTTCCTTTATCACAGTCCCAGTATCCAAGAAAAAAATTTCCAAATTTCGCTTCGAAATTTCTAAAGCTGAAACAAATTCAATCTTTGAACGAAACAGATCAGCCGAAAAATATGCTGAATCTATAGCTAAACGTATTTTTTCTAACGGTATTGCTGCCCTGCTTATAGATTATGGATATGTTAAGTCAGGATTCGGTGATACGCTTCAAGCAGTAAAATCCCACCGATATTATGACCCTCTAACCGATATAGGTAATGCCGATCTTACAGCTCATGTTGATTTCGCAAATTTAGAAGCTATTTTTAAAGAAACTGGTGTAGCTGTGCATGGCCCTGTACTGCAAAGGAATTTTCTCACCACCCTTGGTATTGAACACAGGACAATGACCCTCGTTAAAAAAGCCACGACTGAACAAGCACTTCTTTTAATAAAGGGTTGCCAGCGCTTGATTGCCCAAAATGGTATGGGATCCCTATTCAAGGTCATGGCAGTAACACCTAAAAACGCGTCAACTCCTGAAGGCTTCTAAGGCAATCTATTCATAAAGTAGGTGTGATTAAAATAATGTCAGATAAACTACCAGTCATTCGTTCAGAAACACTTACTATGTTTACCGGTATTGAGCATGGCTTTTTTACACGGAAAGGAGGTATCAGTACGGGCGTTTATGCTTCATTAAATTGTGGATACGGCTCCGATGATAAAATTGAAAATATCAAAGAAAATAGACGCCGTGTTTGTAAAAGTATGAGAGTTGGCATGACCCACCTTGTATCAGTGGATCAAGTACATGGCAGCAATGTCGTATTAGTAAATAAGCCATGGAAAAAACGCTTGAATCCAAAAGCCGACGGAATGGTAACTAATAAAAAGGGGATCGCTCTAAGTGTTCTCACCGCGGATTGTGCCCCAGTTCTATTTGGCGACGCAAAAAGCGGGGTCATCGGTGCCTGTCATGCAGGCTGGCGGGGAGCATTAGGGGGCATAATTGAATCAACAATTTTGAGAATGGAAAGCTTAGGGTCATTACGTAGCGATATCATCGCGGCCATAGGGCCCTGCATCGGCCAAAAATCCTATCAGGTTGGTATAGATCTAAAAGATAGGTTTTTGAATGAGGATCCAGGCAATTCAGTATTTTTTGTCAAAGATGATGAGAAACATTTCCTGTTTAGTCTATCTGACTTCGTTAAATCTATGACTGAAAGATCAAAAATTGCGGATTGCGAAACTATTCATCATGACAGTTACGAAGAAACTGAAACATTTTTCAGTTATCGTAATTCAAAAATTAAAAACTACGATGACTATGGTAGGTGTATCTCCGCTATAGCACTCCGGGATTAAATGGATGCCACACATGATCATATTTAGTATCTTTTGCCTAATTGGTTTAGTTGTAAGCTGTGTACTTATTTAGCGACCAAAATCATAATAATTCATTATTTAAATGTGCCTTTATTATTTTTGTATTTTCCGATTCTAACCTTTTGTCCACTCGGTTTTCTAACATTGATGGATGAAACAGAAATACAGTTGAAGGTCTTGCCGATTTAGATGAGGCCTGATCCAAAAAGTCAAAAATAAATGGAAAACTTTCCAAAAATATCGCCTCATATGCGGGAGGCGGAATATAGAAGCATTAAATCAACAACCGCCACGAAATATTTTAATATTTATACAACAAAACGTTTAGAATAGTCGGATCGTTTACACAGTCGCACGGCGCTGGTAAATTGCATTGGTTTTAGGCATGCGAATTTCAGCACCGCAGTAACGTATTGGTTTAGGAAAAATCAAGATGAAAATCGTTGGATGTAACAGTAATAGACCACTCGCGGAAGCAATTGCCGCCTATCTCAATATTTCTCTCTGTAAAGCCAGTATTCGAAGATTTGCAGACATGGAGTGTTTTGTTGAAATCGAAGAAAACGTACGTGGCGAAGACGTATTCGTTGTTCAATCAACTTCTTACCCAGCGAACGATAATCTTATGGAATTACTTGTCTGCATTGACGCCTTAAGAAGGGGATCTGCTCGTCGAATCACGGCCGTCATTCCTTACTTCGGTTATGCAAGGCAGGATCGGAAATCTGGCCCGAGAACTCCAATTTCTGCCAAGCTGGTTGCAAATTTAATTACGGAAGCCGGAGTCGACCGGGTTCTTACCCTAGATTTACACGCCGGCCAAATACAAGGATTTTTCGATATTCCGGTGGACAATCTTTTTGCAGCACCAGTTTTTTTACGGGATATCAAACAAACTTTCGATTGCGAAAATTTAAAGATGATTTCTCCCGATGTAGGTGGTGTGCTAAGAGCACGCGCTTTGGCAAAACCACTAGACGCTGATTTAGCGATAATTGATAAACGTCGAGAACGTGCCGGAATGTCAGAGGTAATGCATATTATCGGAGATGTGAGTGATGCAGACTGTATTATTGTTGATGATATCGTGGATTCAGCCGGCACTCTCTGTAATGCGGCAATTGCTTTAATGGATGCGGGTGCCAAATCAGTTTCCGCCTACATTACTCACGGGGTTTTATCAGGAGGAGCTGTTTCAAGAGTCTCGTCGTCTCCTATAGAAAACATGATAACAACAGACAGTATAATGGGTACCGAAGCTGTCCGCGTGTCCCAAAATGTAAGACAGTTATCCATAGCACCTCTTATGGGCGAAGCAATTAACCGTATAAGTGAAGAAAAATCTGTGTCCAGTTTGTTTGACTAATTCGTCGCATAAGACTAAAACCCAACGCCTCCGTCTTTTTGATGGAAGTTTTATACGCCGACACCCCTGGAGGTAGGCGTAGACATTTGAATGAAGGGAGTAACGGCATGGCCGAAATACAAACCATCACCGCTGACCCTCGTGAACGGGCTGGAAAGGGGACCGCCCGAGCAGCACGTCGCGATGGTAAAATTCCTGCTGTTATATACGGGAATAACGAAGACCCTATCTTGATTACATTGGACCAAACCCGCTTGCAACAAGAGCTCAATAAAACTGGATTTTTTATCCGTCTGATTGATGTCGAGGTAGAAGGTAAAAAACATAGAGTACTGCCACGTGATACACAATTTCACCCCGTAAGCGACTATCCTTTACATGTTGACTTTTTGCGTTATTCAGCAGACCGGAAATTATCGGTTGATGTACCAGTAACCTTTTTAAATGAAGATGATTCTCCCGGCTTAAAGACTGGCGGAGTGTTAAATGTAGTCCGACATACAATAGAAATATTATGTGTAGCGGATTCCATACCAGAGACATTTCAAATTGATCTTTCGGGTCTCGAAGTGGGCGATTCCATCCATGCGAGTGCTCTATCACTTACCGAGGGAATTGAACTCGCAATTTCTGATAGAGACTTCACAATAGCAACAATTGCTGCCCCAACCATCCTAGCGATTGAGGAAGATGTTGAAGAAGTCGATGGCGAAGAGAGCGAAGAAGAAGCCGGTGAGGAATCTACAGAAGATACCGAAGACGGTGATAATGATAACGCAGAGAGTGATGAGTAGTTAAACCTCAATATAGGAGAACCGGAGGCACCATGTTGCTCCTGGTGGGACTGGGCAATCCAGGTAAAGAGTATGCTGGAAATCGGCACAATATAGGTGCTATGGCGATAAACGAGATTGTTCGTCATCATGGCTTCAGTTCTTCACGTACCCGGTCGCGCCCAAAAGGCGTTTTTAGTGAGGGTATGATCGAGGAGATTAAGGTCGTAACTCTTAAACCGCTCACTTACATGAATGAGTCGGGCCAAGCAGTTGGTGCTGCGTTGCGATATTGGGACTTAGAAGCTGATCAAATTTTTGTCATACATGACGAGCTTGACCTAGCTCCCGGTAAAGTAAGAGCTAAATTGGGGGGAGGAGATGCGGGCCACAATGGTTTGCGCAGCATCACCTCACATATCGGAGCTGATTATTGGCGGATCCGTCTTGGTGTCGGCCACCCCGGTGAAAAAGCACGCGTAACCGGTCATGTCCTCCATGATTTTACCAAAATCGACAAAGTTTGGGTTGCCAGAACAGTGGAGGCTGTCGCCGAGGCAATATCATTATTATTAAGTGGCGATGCCGCAGCATTCTCTACTCAGGCCACACTTTTAACTCAACCACATACACCCAATTAACTAAAAGGCGATTAAAATTCGTAATAAAGTGAAGAAAGAATAAATTTATGGGTTTTACATGCGGAATTGTTGGTCTCCCAAATGTAGGAAAATCAACATTATTTAATGCATTAACTGCTACTATATCGGCACAGGCAGAAAATTATCCCTTTTGCACTATTGAACCAAACATTGGAAAGATTGCAGTTCCTGAACCCCGCCTTGATAAACTTGCTAAAATTGCTAGTTCAGAAAAGGTTATACCTGCACTGATAGACTTCGTGGACATTGCGGGTCTTGTGCGCGGCGCAGGCAAGGGCGAGGGCTTAGGAAATCAGTTCTTGGGGCATATCCGGGAAATGGATGCTGTAGCCCATGTAGTCCGCTGCTTTGAAAACACCAATATTACTCACGTGGAAGGACGAATTAATCCACTAAACGACATTGAAATTATTGAAACAGAATTAATGATAGCGGATTTAGAAAGTCTTGAACGTCGATTAGATCCTTTGATAAAACTTACGCGGGGAGATGACAAAGAGGCAATAGCCACGTTATCCATTGTCGAAAAGGTAATAAATATACTTCGCGAAGGTAAGCCAGCGCGTTCTATAGCTAACAAATTTGAAGAAAAGGCTCTTTTTAACGGATTACAATTACTAACAGCAAAACCTGTTATGTATGTTTGCAACGTTAGTGAGGGTGAAGCAGCAATGGGAAATACCTTTTCTAGCCAAGTTGAGGAGTTTGCCCAATCTAATGGAGCAAGCGCAATCACGATCTCCGCTGCAATTGAGTCAGAAATAGCACAATTACCTAGTTCAGAAGAGCGCGCGGAGTTCTTGAACTCACTCGGACTTGAAAGAACCGGCCTTGCCCGGGTAGTAAGTGCAGGATATCAACTTCTCGGTTTAATAACCTATTTAACTGCTGGGCCTTCAGAATCTCGGGCATGGACTATTCCTAATGGTACCAAAGCACCCCAAGCAGCGGGAATTATTCATTCAGATTTCGAACGGGGATTTATATGCGCCGAAACTATATCCTTTGATGAATATATTCTTCATAACGGGGAACAAGGTGCCAAGGAAGCAGGAAAATTAAGGCAGGAAGGCAGGGAATATATTGTCAGGGATGGTGATGTGATTACATTCAGGTTCAATGTATAAATGGTTGTGATCATCTATCCAATTAGGAGAAATTTTTACTAATTCTGAAACCTACTTTTTGTAGACATCCGTCATAAACCAACATCAATAAAAATTAGTCCTACATTGCACCGCAAGCAATCTACGTTTAAAACTTGGCTTATGTATTCTGACCATAATTTTGAAAATTCTATTCCGGGAGGGAGAAATGGGAACTACGATTGAACTTACAACTGCAGACGGGCATGTACTCGATGCATACAAGGCCGAACCTGAGGGTTCAGCCAAGGGTTGCGTTGTCGTTATTCAAGAAATCTTTGGAGTCAATAGTCACATCCGCAATTTGGTAGAAGAATTTGCAAAGAATGGTTATGTGGCCATAGCACCTGCATTATTTGACCGCAAAGAGAAGGGTCTCGACCTTGGTTATGGGCAAGAGGACTTTGGTAAAGGTAGAGATACAAGAGGAAGCCTTGACGATGATGGGATACAAAACGATGTACAGGCCGCCATCGATCACGTTTCTAGTGTTGGAAAAGTAGGTATTGTTGGTTACTGTTTCGGTGGCTATGTCAGTTGGCTTGCAGCATGTAAATGTGAGGGCTTGTCGGCAGCGTCAACCTTTTATGGTGGCGGCATTCACGCAAAACGTGAAGACACTCCCAAGGTACCAGTTATCTTTAACTTTGGTGATAAAGATGGTGGAATTCCTTTAAGCCAAGTTCACGATATTAAGGAGGCCCACCCCGACATCCCATGCTTTGTATATGACGACGCTGGACATGGTTTCTGTTGTGATGATCGAGAGAGTTATAATGAAGGCGCTTGTGAACGTGCACACAAACGAACGCTCGATCACTTTGGTCAGCATATCTGTTAAATCAACTAATATACTCTGGGATAGAATCCTAAAATATTCGCCCAACATTCTATCCCAGAGCTACTATAACCAAACGTTTTTAAAGTGAAACGGCCGGAATTTAGGGGAATAATATTTAGACACTTTGAAGTTGAGCCTGAAATTCAAAGGTGGCTTAATTAAGCCCAGAAAACATGCCAAAACCGATATTTTTTGCCCAAATTATCTTTACGTCATAATCGAACGTTTTAGTGCAAACCCGACCAGACCTTACGTTTAATCCCATATAAAAGGCCGGTCAAAATAAGCAAAAATAATAGCACTTTAACACCCAGCCGTTTTCGAGCTTCGAGCTCTGGCTCTGCTGCCCATGACAGAAATGTCGTCAAGTCACTAGACATTTGTTTAACCGTCGCTTTAGTTTTATCAGGATACTCTACACCACCATCTACAAGCGGCGGTGGCATGGCAATTTGTTGACCTGGGAAATAAAGGTTATAATACATCCCTTCTGCTACCCGCACGCCCTTCGGGGCAGGTTTATAGCCAGTTAGCAAAGCGTGAAGATAGTTTGCGCCACCTATCCTTGCCTTGGTCATTAACGATAAATCAGGGGGGAGAGCGCCATTATTACCCGCGCGAGCCGCCTGTTCATTTGGAAATGGTTTAACAAATCTATCACTCAAACGACCGGGTCGCCTAAACATTTCCCCTTCAGCATTAGGTCCATCTGTGACTTCCTTGGAGGCAGCGATATTTTTAACCTGTTTCTCTGTAAACCCAATTTCCATCAGATTACGGTATGAAAGCAATCTAACAGAATGACACCCCGCACAAACCTCGTTAAAAACTTGAAACCCGCGCTGTAACGCTCCCCTATCAAAGGTCCCAAAAAGCCCGGAAAAAGACCAGTTCTGCTTCGGGGCTTTAATAGAATCGCCCGCTGCAATCACACCGAAAGAAGAGAAAATCGTTGCAGAAATAACTATGGCAACTCCTATCAATTTATTCCGCATCAAACTTTCTCCATCGGTTTAGCACTCGTTGCGACGGATGAACCACCACCCCCCTTTAAAACTGGCTCGCTAATACTTTTAGGGAGAGGGCGTGTTTTTTCGAAGAATCCCAGTAGTGGTATGATTATGATGAAGTGCAGGAAATAATATGCGGTCGCTGCCTGTGCAATATATGTCCACGGTGCTTCAGCCGGCTTAGCTCCACAGACCCCAAGTATCACGCAATCTATAACCAACAGCCAATAGAATTGTTTATACAGGGGTCTAAAACGAGCACTTCGCACTGGCGAACGGTCAAGCCACGGTAGAATAAATAAAACCAGAATTGACGCAAACATCGCCAGCACGCCGGCCAACTTAGCAGACATCAACCAAGATATTGGTAAATAGATTAGTGCGTCAGCTGTGAATGACCGCAAAATTGCATAAAAAGGCAAAAAATACCACTCAGGCACAATATGCGGAGGCGTAACTAACGGATTAGCTTCGATATAATTATCAGGCTCACCAAAGAAATTGGGTGCGAAAAATACAAAGCCAAAGAACAAGATAAGGAAAACACCTAATCCAAACATATCCTTAATTGTATAATAAGGATGAAATGGAACTGTATCTTGCGGCGACTTTGTATCTATCCCTATTGGATTATTGGACCCATGTTGATGAAGCGCAACGATATGCAATACAACAATTCCGATAAGAACAAAGGGTAATAGGTAGTGTAAACTAAAGAAACGGTTTAGCGTGGGATTATCAACGGAAAAGCCACCCCACAACAAAGTAACAATGGAATCGCCGACCACAGGAATTGCTGAGAAAAGGTTTGTAATAACTGTCGCTCCCCAGAAACTCATTTGGCCCCAAGGAAGAACGTACCCCAAAAAGGCGGTAGCCATCATACAAAGTAAAATTACTACACCTAAAATCCACAATAATTCGCGAGGTGACTTATAAGAACCAAAATAAAGCCCTCTAAAAATATGTATATAAACAACAATAAAAAACGCTGAACCGCCGTTCATATGGATGTAACGAATTAGCCACCCATAATTAACATCTCTCATGATGCGTTCAACAGAATCGAAAGCAAAGGCGGTATGCGGCGTATAATGCATAGCTAGGATGATGCCAGTGACAATCATTATCACGAGAATAATCCCCGCAAGGGAACCAAAGTTCCACCAATAATTTAAATTTTTAGGGGTAGGATACTCGTGAAGCTCATGTTCTAAAAATGTAAAAACCGGCAAACGATAGTCTATCCAGGAAATTATTGGATTTTTAAACTTAGAACCACTCATCTAACGTTCTCCTAACCGATCTTAACAACGTTGTCTGATAAAAATTTATATTCTGGAACAGGAAGATTTTTTGGTGCCGGTCCCTTACGTATACGGCCTGAGGTATCGTAATGTGAACCGTGGCATGGACAAAACCAACCACCATACTCCCCTTTTACCTCTCCCTGTTTTGTACCAGAGGGAATGCAACCCAAATGGGTACAAACACCAACGATTATCAACCATTCTGACTTTTTAGCTCGCATTTCATCGGTTTCGGGGTCAACTAAATCGGCAACATTTACCGATCGGGCCTCCTCAATTTGTTCCTTCGTGCGCCTCACTATAAAGACAGGCTTACCCCGCCACTTAACGATTAGACGTTGTCCTGGTTCAATAGGTGCCAAATTTACCTCTGTAGTAGATGCAGCAAGTGTATCAGCCGCTGGGTTCATTTGATCAACAAGCGGCCAGACAGCAGCAGCGGCCCCAAATGCACCAAAAGCTCCAGTTGCAAGCATCAAGAAATCACGTCTAGTTTCACCATCTCCGGCGTCATGAGCGCCGTCCTCGGCCATATCAGCAGAAGTCGCCATTCTATCCCTCTTGGTTGTATCCGCCATAAGTCACGGCTCTACATAGGTACTCCGTATAATTAACTCCTAGGAAGATTCAAACACTGCGGCCTTACGCCGCAGGATGGTTTTGATTCCATCGGAAGTTACTCCTATACAGCTGAAACGGTATAATTGAAAATGTCCACACTGCAAAGGACGTTTACAATGAGAATAGCCTTATACCAGCCCGATATTCCGCAAAACACTGGTACAATATTGAGGACGGCGGCTTGTATGGCTGTTGGAGTGGATATCATTGAGCCTTGTGGTTTTATTTTGGATGATAAACGGCTCAGAAGGGCGGGGATGGATTACATAGATAAAGCTGACTTAGAACGCCATATTTCTTGGTCAGAGTTCAAAAAGAATTGCAGAAAAAATCGGTACAGAATCATATTGTTAACGACCTCTGGAGATAAGTCATATTGTAATTTTACATTTCGAGCTAATGACTGCCTACTTTTAGGGAGTGAAAGTAGCGGGGCACCAACAGAAGTTCATGAAACGGTAGAGGCTCGTATAAGGATACCCATGGCGGATGGGGTTCGATCCCTGAATGTTGCAGTAGCGGCTTCCATGGTATTAGGTGAAGCCCTTCGACAAACTAATTACTTTACCTTAGATGATAATCAATGACCTTAGCTCTCGAAGAAAAAAAGAACTTTTCCGCGAATTGGTTTGCCAGACTTCGTGATTTAATTTGCACTGAATTTGAGATAATAGAAAATGAAGGTAGCAAACAAAATCAGAATAAAAAGCCAGGGACGTTCGAGCGAAAAACGTGGAACCGTAAAGGTGATGACGGTGAAAATTGTGGTGGTGGCACCATGTCGGTTATGTCGGGACGTGTATTCGAAAAGGTTGGTGTAAATATCTCCGCGGTCTATGGAAACTTCTCACCTGAATTTAGAAAAGAAGTCCCCGGCGCAGAGGAAAACCCTGCATTTTGGGCAGCAGGAATATCGGTCGTTGCTCATATGTGCTCGCCGTTGGTACCTGCAGTTCATATGAACACACGATTTATTTCTACTTCAAAGTCTTGGTTTGGTGGAGGGACCGACCTAACACCAATTTTTCCAGACGAAAATGCTGCCAACGACTTTCATACTGCACTAAAAATTGCATGCGATAAATATGACGAACAATATTACGATAAATTTAAAAAGTGGTGTGATGATTACTTTTACATTCCACATCGCGCAGAAGCTCGTGGCGCAGGCGGTATCTTTTACGATTATTTAAACTCTGGAAATTGGTCAAATGATTTTGAATTTACCAAAGAAATAGGAAAAACGTTTCTGCATACTTATCCGAAGATTGTTCGTACCCGCAAAGATCAAACTTGGAACGAAGGCCAACGTGAACAACAACTCATAAAACGTGGGCGTTATGTGGAGTTTAATTTATTATACGATCGCGGCACCAAATTTGGGCTCAAAACAGGGGGCAATGAGGAAGCCATTTTAATGTCTATGCCGCCTGTGGCCAAATGGTCTTAATACTTAACATCAAACTTTCCTAGAATCTTCTTACTAATAATAGACGGAAGGGTAGAATTCTGGAGAGACCAGACGTTTATTTAATTTTAATTGATGACAGACCGTAGATAATTCAGGCAATCGTCACGGCCCGATTTAAAATCACCATTTATCCACCAATTTTCGACGTCCTGCAAAATCTTCCCTACCTGTGGACCAACGGGTATCCCCATTGAAACAACATCAGATCCATTCACTGTAAAGGCAGGTATTGATAACTTTTTGGATAAGGCAAGAAGAGCGAGCCAATCTTCATTGGGGAATTTTGCGGCACCAATTAAAACAAGTTCGGAAAATAGTTCTTTTCCAAGACGATAAATCGCTGCCCGACTTTGCTTGACGTTAGCTTTGGGATCAGGCCATTCCGGAGGATCACATAAAATACAAAATCGTTTACGGTCTAATTTTGAAAATTTAAATCGTGTTGTTAGCAAACAGGCTTCCTCCCCACTTAAACTAACCATTACAGTTATACGTCGTAAATAATCGGGTGCCGTTTTTGTCTGTTGCTCCAACTGAACCAGCCGGTCGAGTAGGTCACAGTGTATCGCCTCGGGAAGCAAGTAAGGCAAAATTGCGTGCTTATGCATTAACATGACCGCTGACACCGGGTTTGGAGCGTTTAATAATCTTGATAACTCGTGCCAAACTCGTTCTATAGATAATTTTTTTATTCGCGGAGCCATTTTACTACAAGCTGTCAAC
>CAZCKO010000011.1:48150-49562 GCA_964499275.1 uncultured Rhodospirillaceae bacterium | reverse complement strand
CGGAGCCATTAGAGGTTAAGCAAAACGAAGTAATAAAACTTCATGCCTCCCACAACCAATCAAAGATCACTCTTAGTTTAGAAACCTGAATAATCAATCAACTTGCAAATGCCGGTGCGATTTCTTCTGCAAACCGGTGCATTTGGTCTTTTACCAATTGATGCGGCTTCCTCCCAACATTGAAATACAAAATTACCTCGTCAATTCCTGCCTCTTGTATTTTCTTTAAACTTTCGATGATCTTGGATGGCGACCCAATAAGGATGGAACGATCTGATAAATCTTCTTTTTTGGTATTTCTTAGAATTTCGTTAATTTTTAGAAAATAGTGCATTGTGGGAGGCATTGTTTTTGGATCGTCAGGAAATGCGCGAAGCACACAATTCTGAAAATAATCTATTTGATATTGCCGTCCTCGATCCTCTTCCTCTTCTGTATCTGCAATATAAATAAAGTAACTGCACATTGCTCGGCCGGGCTTTTTCCCTTGGGCGACTACTGCCTCTCGATAACTTTCAACCGCCTCTTTTAAACCACCAAATACCATTGCTGCTGCAAATGGGGCATAAATGATATTAAAACCATGACGCGCTGCAATTTCTACCGAAGTTCTCGAAAATGACCCAACATAAATTGGAATAGGGTCTTGAACAGGTTTAGGAGTAATTTCCATATCTTTTATTTGATAATGATCACCTTGATGAGACCATACTCCGGGTTCGGTCCAAGCTTTTTTCAAAACAGTAAGGCCTTCTTCAAATACTTCCGCAGAGGTCATGAAATCTGCCCCAAAAGGTATATATTCGGCTTGGTCGTAACCGCGACCACAAGCGTAATCAACTCGTCCCCCTGAGATAAGGTCTAGAGTTGCCCACATTTCCGCAACGTGGATAGGATGATGAATGGGTAACACGTTAACTGCAGGGGCTAGACGTATATTGTTTGTTTCTGGAATTATGCTTGCTAGCAAAATATCAGGTCGTGAGTTTACGCCCAGTCGATCAAAATGATGCTCACCAATCCAAGCAGAGTGATACCCAAGCCGATCAGCGAGGATAGCCTGCTCCCGGATTTCAAGTACAAATTGTGACGATGTTCGAGGGTTGTCTGGGTAATGGTTATCGGAAAGAGTAAAATAGCCAAACTTCAAAATTGTCTCCTGAAGGTGTTTTTGGTGATTTTGATATTAGTATATTTAAATAACAAAAGGCTTTTAAATTTAGTTTTTTAATACTTATTGATCACGATAAAGCGTAAAGCACTTGCTCGGGGCCTTTAATAATGACCCGTTCCCCATCTTCGAGATATCGATATTGTTTAAATGTGCCAGACTTTTTTGAACGAACAATGACCGCGATAGACTTATCCTCGCCAGCATATTCTGAATGGATAAGCCATGGCTGCACAATATC
>CAZCKO010000011.1:0-48050 GCA_964499275.1 uncultured Rhodospirillaceae bacterium | reverse complement strand
TCAGAATTATTCGGCAGCGAAGAGTGCACGGTACATTCATGGTGGATTGAAAATTGACCAGCTTCCAGCGGCATAAAAACCGCATCATTTTCATTTACGTTCTTAGTATTCTGACCTCGCGCAAGGACATTATGTTTCTCAGGGTTATTATCAAATTCAGTCTTAACTTTATGACTGCCGGGTATACAGCGAATACACCCAGATTCTAAATTACTGGCCGAAAATGCTATCCATGCGGTCACAGTTTCTTGTGGTTCGATCCCGTAATAGTAAGTATCTGCATGCCAAGAGACAAATGTGGGCGATTTTGGTTCTTTAACGAAAAATGACGAGCCCCAACACAATATATTTGGACCAATTAGGTCTTCAACCGCATCAAGGACACGTTCATTTCTTATTACGCGACTAAAAAGACCAAATGGCAAATGGGACTTGAGTGTCAGACTTTCCTGTGCTGAGTTACCCGTACGGTTTTCATAATCTTCAAGACATTCCAGACATTCCTCAGCCTCTTCTGAGGTCAGGGCGTCCATTGGAGAAATAAAACCATTTTCTTTAAAGCTTTCAATCTGTTCTTCTGTAAGATGTTTTGTCATTTTTTTTGCCCATTTAACGGAGCTGCGGTTGATAGATATTGCACCTATCAATACTCCTACTTCAATATCACTATTGTCAATTTGAGAAACGCCCCATAACTTCGATCATTTAAATTATGATAGCAGAGGATTGGGTAGTGGAGAAACAGCTTAACAACAAAATAATCATTGTTACTGGAGCTGCCGGGGGTCTAGGTGAAGCGATGGTGAAAGCCCTAGTTGAAGCTGGAGCGAAAATCGCAGCGGTAGATATTTCCCGAGAACGCCTTGAAGCTTTAAAAGATAATTTTCCCACTGGAAGGGTGTTTCCTATAGCCGCAGATTTGAGAAACTCCTCTGCATGTACCGGTATTGTAAAACAAACTTTCGATGCTTTTGATGGTCTTCACGGTTTAGTGAATAATGCGGGAATAGGTTTATCAACGATCCGAGAAAATTATTATGTCGACAATATCAAATTTTGGGACGTTCCCGATGAACGCTGGGAGGCAATATTTTATGTGAACGCAAGAGCACCCTTCCTCATTGCTAAATCTGCTATGCCGTATTTTCTCAAACAAAACCGGGGTCGAATTGTAAATGTCACTACAAGTATGGATACGATGATCCGACGCGGTTGGACCCCGTATGGGCCATCGAAAGGCGCCCTAGAAGCACAATCTGCTTGCTGGGCCAAAGACTGCGAAGGCAGCGGTGTTACGGTCAACGTGCTTGTACCGGGGGGGCCCGCAAATACCCCAATGGTGCCCTCAGCGTCTTCCCCAGACCGAAATGCAATGGTTCAGCCCGAAGTTATGCAAGCGCCAATCTGCTGGTTAATGTCAGATGACTCAGACGGCTTTAACGGCAACCGTCTAACAGGCACCGGTTGGGACAAAAAACTCTCGGGGTATGCCGCTGCAGAAAAGGCAGCCGCACCTGCGGCTTGGCCGGGAGCCGGTCAACAGAGTGTATGGCCAGACTTACAGCCAACTTAACGTCTAAACGAATAGATTAAAGGGGATAGACGATCGAGTCCGGTATTCGGTGAGTATCGTATATGACAAGCTTTTTCTTGAATTTCAGGACACCACTCTGTTCCACAATAAGATCATCATAAGTTGCTGCCATCAACAAAATGGTATCGCCATCGGGTGACGTTTGATAGATCACGACATTACAGCGTGACCTATAGCCGTCCCCGGTATCGTCAACTAATGCAGGGCCTAAGACATGCCGAATTACCCTAGGAGCAAAGACCGCCGCATGTTGCGTCGCGGTGGCACGATCAACCAGCATACCCACCGACTCAAACCGCATTGCACCAAGCTCCATCCCACGATCAAAATTATCCCGCGAAATAACGGTATAAAGGCACTTATCCGTGAAAAACTTTGGCCAGTCGTCGAGCGGTCCTTCATCGATAGATGAAATATAATTTAGTTGTAACCTTTCAATCCGGCGAAGAATTACCCCGTCGGTAACAGGCTGGCTCATTTCGGTTTGATCCATTAGACGCCCGCCTTTCCGTAGCCCATAGCGTCGCGGTACCTCATATAAAACCCTCGGATCAACGATTCCGTAACCAGATGATCGTTGGATTCACAATCCGTCCCGCCAATTTCAAGTACAGCTGCATCACCAACATGGGACCCTCTAAGACCCACTTGACTAAACTCAAGGGCCTCGGCGTCGTCCAGGGTTACATAGCCGGCAGAGCCCATAAGATTAGCCTGGCGTAGACGCAAATTCTTCATTTCGTCATCGTCATCTTCAAACCCAAAAAATGTCCAAACTAGTTCATGGCTGCCGGGACCTTTCGGGATAACGTGGCGAGTCGCCAGCGTGTTGCACTGGGCCTGTATTATAATTGAGGGAAACAAGGTCTGGATCGACAAAGTAACATTGTCCGGAAATTCAAGACGAGGCTGGATGAGATCATGATCGGTAAGAGCAAAGTCGGGAGCAGCTATACGCACACCGCCGGTATCTTCTTTTCCCTCTTCAGTTCCCTTAGCAGTCATTAAAACAGAATGTCCTTTGCTATCATCCACCAAACATTTTGATTCCTGATCAAGCCGAAACAAACCAAATGAAATTAAAAATAAGTGTAAGATACCAGCATGATAGGGATCTTTCAGATTTTCCATCTGGAGTTTCCAATTACAATCAATTACCTGCCGCTCATATCCGACGACCCGCAAGCCACGACCATCAAATATACGCGTGAAATACTTTACCATATCGGGCCCGAGGTATTCTCTCATCCCCGACACATTATGATCAAAACTTGCGAATACAACGCCATTCAAATTCTCTACCTTCAAGTTCACAAGACCGTGCGCCCTCATATCAAAACCAGGATTGAGTCCCCCTTTACCATTTATACCCTTCTTAAATGGCATACCCGTAAGTTCACCATCCAGAGTGTAAGTCCATTGATGGTATGGGCATACAATGGCATTCCCTATATTTCCGGAGAGGGCCTGACAGAGCTGAGCACCGCGATGGGCACAACGATTTTCAACTACCGATAATGCACCGTCGTCCTTGCGTATCATCAAAACTTCACGTTCGCCGATAAAGTTACGCCGAAAATCCCCTGCATTGGGTACCTCACATTCGAGGCCAACATAGTTCCAGGATACGCCATAAAAAATTTTCTCTAGCTCCTGAGCATATATTTTTGCGTCTTGATAAACCTGAAACGGAACCCGTGTTGTTCCTATTTCTGACCAAATATCAGTTTCCGAATTTTCTGGGGCTTTTGTACCATCCATGTCTTGTTCCAATCTGAATAGAATGGCGTAAGTTACCTTAGCTATTAAAAGCCTTCAAGCAACGAACCTACTGGACCGTATCGCCGAAGGGTGAAACAATCGCCTCAAATCAAATTAGGAGACCAAAATGACCATTGAACGAATTCGACCCGGTGCATGGAACAGTAAGGCCGTTATCCATGGTGATATGATTTACTTGTCTGGAATGGTCGCCGACGACAAAACAGCGGGGATGAAAGAACAGACTGAACAGGTATTGGCGAAAATTGATATGGTTCTCTCAGAATCCGGCTCACACAAAACCAAGATCGTCAGCTCAATCGTCTATATGTCTGACATGGATCTCAAGGACGAGATGAATGAGGCGTGGATGGCCTGGATGGATCCAGCTTGCCCTCCGGCACGAGCGGGCGTTGGCGTTGCTTTAACCCCCGGCACCCTGGTCGAAATTATGTGTATCGCTGTTAAGTAAAAACTTTACAAAACGTCTATCGGTCGTTTTAGAAATTTTAACGTCGGAAGCATCGGCATAATCTCACCCCATTCACCTTCAAACTCCAGGCAAGCAACAGTTGCGGTTGCCATCTTGCCTCCAGCATTGGCAAAACTATCATAGCCACCAACCGAAGAAACAAGGTCTTCCAAGCCGGGATTGTGACCAACTATCATTGCACGGCTTGCTTCTTCAGGTAGCTTGGAGATCAAATCGAGAAGGATCGTTTTAGTAGCAAGATACAGAGATTGATCGACGGTGATCTCCGTTTCATCGAGCTCAAAAATCCGACCGGCATGAAAGGCGGTTGCCACTGCCCGTTCTGCAGAAGAACCCAAAATTAAATCTGGCACATATTTTTCCCTCAGCAGCCAGTTCGCGACCAGCTCAACTTCCGCATAGCCACGCAAGGCTAGTGCGCGATCAAAATCTTCAATACCCGAGCCGTTTTCCGCCTCACCGTGCCGTAAGACTATCAGCTGCCGTATCATTCCACCTCTCACGCATCTTGCAGATACCCCTTTTAACGTATCAAGCCTTAATTCGCCAATTGATCGATTTCTATTGACGGCGACATGGCACTCAACGAACATTTAAGGGCATAAATAAATGCCATGTAGATGGGGAGGGCAATTTGGGAAAATTAAGACACATCGCGCTTTCGGTAGATGATCCTCAGGCGAGCTGCGAATTTTTTATAAAGGCCTTCGACATGGAAGAAGTCGGCCATTCCGGGACGGGAACCAAGTATCTTACCGACGGGACTGTCAATATCGCCCTCCTTAATAGAAAAGGGAAACCACTTGGCTATGAGGGTGAAGAGCCTTTTTTCGGCATTGATCATTTCGGAATTTGGGTCGACGACATCGAACTAGCCTGTAAACAGGTTGAGGCTGCCGGCGCCAAACACGTTATGGGAAATAAAAGCGGTGACCCTAATAGCTTTTATGAAATCAAATACCGAATGCCGACCGGCGAAATGTTTGACATTACCGCCGGTGGCTGGCGTGGTGCTGTTAAAGACGTGAAACCAGCAAACGATTGATCCAAAGGATTAAAAGATGGACATTAGACTGCCCCAGAAAATGGAAGAGCGGATCGCCGGGATCAGCGACGAAGAACTTGAGTTCCGTGGCTGGACCCGCGACAGCATGCGTGAAAGCTACCGAAAACGACTCGCTGATGATGTGAACTCACCCCAAGTTGGAGACCAGGCGCCAGATTTCCAATTAGAACGGCTCGGAACTGCCGGCGAACGTATTGGAAAACAGATGACTTTGTCATCTCTGCGGGGGAAACCAGTCGGGATGATCTTCGGGTCGTACACCTGACCTCCTTTTCGTCACGAGGCCGTGCGCCTCGAGAACATTGCGAGAAAGTTTAGCGATAGAGTTAAATTTCTCTGTGTTTATATCAAGGAAGCGCATCCCACCGATGGTTCGCAATCACCACCTAATATCGACGATAATGTACTCTACATGCAGCCCACGACAGAGGACGAACGTGCCAAAGTTGCAGCGGCCTGCATGCTGAGGTTCAACTTCTCTTTTCCGATGGTCCTAGACAATATGACCAACGAAATTGAAGAAAAGTACCAAGCCTGGCCGGAACGACTTTATGTGCTCGATGCGAATGGGCTGGTAACATGGAAATGTGGTTTGGGACCACATCTGTTTGACCCGGATGGGTTTGAAGACGCAATAAAGGCGCTGGCTGGATAAAGAGGCTTTGGAAAGAAATGATTACAGAAAAACTTTCACAATCCTGGCTCGATGATGGTTTTGTTCTTGTCCGTGATGTTTTTCCTGAAGAAATGATGGGTTTGCTTCGATTAGGAACTGAGAAAGCTATGGCAAACCCCGGCCCTACATCAAAGGAGTATGCCGAAGAAGGCAAGGGGAGATTTTTTACAGACCATCACATGAGGCGCCGAATTCCAGAATTCCAAGATTTTCTTGAAAATTCTGTGGTCAGGGAAATTGGGGCAGGTTTGATGCAATCACAAAAACTTAATTTGTTTGATGAACACCTTCTTGTTAAAGAACCAGGAACCGAGAATCCAACTTATTGGCACCAAGACCTACCATACTACGAATTATCAGGTACACAGATTATCTCCCTCTGGATCCCGATGGATCCAACCAGTCCTGAATCCGGCGCCGTCAGCTTTGTTAGGGGTTCCCATAAATGGGGAAAAGTTTATCAACCTATTCGCATTGGTATCGGTGACCTTGTGGAAGAAGCAGAAACTTTTGACGGACCAGCACCAGATATCGAGGGTGAACCTGATAAGTACGACATCGTGACTTTCGATAACCTAAAACCGGGCGACTGTCTCGCTTTTCAGGCTGCCGTTCTCCATTACGCATCCCCCAACACCACTAAGAGCACGCGTCGCCGTGCCATCTCTATCCGATTTGCCGGCGATGACGTCACCTGGCAACCTCGTCCTTACATTCCTTCAGTACCTGATAGCCCCAACCTTGTTCCTGGTGGGCCATTGGATAGTGATCAGTATCCCGTTGTTTGGACTAATACTTAAAACCTATGAAATTTACGAAATTCATCGGGTCCGTAAATAAAGGTACTAAAAGAATACGAACAATCTTGATTCTATACTCTGGCGTGGAGCCGCATCAGCGAGCGTCTTTGGGTCCATAATAGCTGTATGAGGTGCAAAACGTGCTCGTCCATCGGACTCAGAGTCATAAGATTTTATCAACATAGCTTCATTCCGTTTCATTAACGGAAAATAAAACCATTTCTGTTTTGGATTGTGGGTCAAGCGGTAGGTCTCTCCAATTCTTTCCGCCGCTCGGCGTTCTGTTGCCACCATATCCTCCAACGAAACGGAACGAGCATCACAAATTGCAAGTGGGGTTTGCTCGACGGAGCCCACAATAGAACGCCAAACATTAATAATCGCGAAACGACGTTCCAGCAATGGCGCTGCTTTTTCCTTACCAAACCAGTCTTGCACCCGAATAGGCCCAGACCTAACAGTGTAATCATTATGAGCGCGTTGCACTGGCTCACGGACTTTTTGAGCCTGACGAATGCTTTCATCTCCAGCTCGCAGCGTATGATCGAAAACCACGACATCTTTAGCTGCAAGCTCTTGTTTTACAAAAACCTCGAGTTCTGAGTTGTATATCTTTTCAATTTGCTTTGAATCATAAAAGTTTTCTACCGCGGTTTCCAACGACACGAGAGCAAATCCCTCTATGTCCAATGAAAGCTCTTCTGCCAGCGGTCGCGCATTAAAAATTGAGACAACCTTATTTTCATACTCACCAATATGCTCAGATTTACCGCCACCGGGAGTTGAAGGGACATTTACAGGTTTTATACCTGTATCAACCAAAAAATTTATACCAGCCTCAATACAATCGTGACGTTTTCCAAGCCCAATCTGCTCCATGGCATACAATCCTTAAAATAAAGCTGACTGATAGTCTAAACCGACAATTAATATAACACCAAATATTCTTGTATTTTGTTTAATGTGGTATAAAACCCTGACTGAAAATTTCAACTTCATTGATCTTTGATGAATTGCCGGTTTAGCTCAGTTGGTAGAGCACCTGATTTGTAATCAGGGGGTCAGAAGTTCGAGTCTTCTAACCGGCACCACTTTTCAATGACTTAGCAGAATCCCGCTTGTGCCCTCCTTGCCCAGGGTGAGGCTCGGGGTGACATCATTTTTAGGGTTTTGGCGTGGTTTTCTCCTCAAACATTTAAGACTGTCTCATATTTAAAAGGTGACGACGGCGTTGTGCATTCGCTATTCGCTGTCTTCCCGCCTCAGTTCTTGGCCCTGTCGAAAGACCTCCATGAAGACGGCATCTTCGTCTACCCGGCACCCGAGGTGCCTGACAGGGTTTCCCGGTCGATCTGGCAAAGGCCCCGCAAAAAGTCATGTAATTTTCTCCGGCTCTGCTATTATATTACCATATTTTTTGGGGAATTGAGAATGATTGGAAGGTAAATAAAAATGGCGAAAATTATTTCAGAGCAATCTCTGGGGCCGGACGATCCGATTTACAAAGGCTCGTACGTGATATCATCGAAGAGTTCCAACCAAAAGCCGAAGGCGGAACCCAAAGACAAGGCAAAAAAGAAAGCCAAGAAATAGTATCAGGGACAAGGGTTGAGCAGTTCAATTGCCTATAACCCCATGATGCGCCCGCGCGTCATACTAAATTAAAGGGAGCCCACACTACATGAATTTGCACCTGATACGATAACCTGGAAGGCGGATGGAAATGACGGACAGATTAGATAGATTATTGGAACGAACTATTAAACGACAAGGTGAAGACTCCCCTGTCGTGCAAATGCTGCGTGACCAAATTTCTGCTGAGAAGCGTGATGCGTTTACAGATCAAGATCGGCAGCGCAACTTTGCAAAACAAGAAACCAAAAAAGAAGATTGAATTAGTGAATCAGCGGTTGAGGAAGTCCATCGCTGGTAGTGCCTCTAGGGAGGGAATGCTGCCCTCCGCCACTTCGTCTTATCATACCAGTTTTACTATTTTTCAACAATCAATTTGATCGAAGTTGACCGTAAAGGAAGAAATAGAATGGGAACTGAATCTCATACCCAGAGTGTGTTCTCCTGTGGGGGCACAACCATGCTCAACGAAATATTCCCTAAGAAAACCTACCAGCGCATTGTATTTTGGACGGAAACCCATCGCACCTGTCGATGAACTTGGCGCATTAGCCTCCTTCCATGTATTAAGGATTAATTCTATTTCATTTTCATAGGGCTTTACGTTCCATGCCCCGCGTTTTAAGGCAGCTTCCAGTTCGGCGTCTGTTACCTTTTCATAAGACCGCAGATCCTTGCGCAACTCGGAGAAGCTAAGTTCCCCAGCTTCCCTTTTTACTAGTCCAGCAAGCGACAGCCCTCCTTCTTCTGCTGTCTCATGCAGCTTCAGGGCCAGTTTGACGAACCGTTTGTTTCTGAAAGGTCCAGCCTGTTTATAAAATTGGGCAAGTTGTTCGTTGGACGCGAGCGCCAGTGCTTCTGCAAGTTGGGAAACCGGCGGTCCGGCCCACGCACAGAGGATTAGATCAGTGACATAATTTTGGGGGCCCTCTGTCCCGATCAGATGGGGCCAAGCGTATTCGCCGTCAGTATCTCCATCGGTAAAAAAAGCATAATAATCTTTACGTTCAATTGCTGCGATAACAGAACGCCAGTCATCACCTGATTTTAACTTGATTAAAGTTCTTAGACGCCTGTCGGTAATATCCTCTCGAAAACGCACCCAGAACCCTGAGTCTTCTTCGTCTATCCTAAGCTCTGATATACCTCCACACCCCGGACCCGCACCGAAATATTCAAATAACAATTGCAAGGGCGCTATGACTATCTCATTCATGGCTAACACCGTTGGTCTGAAATTGAGCAACAAAGATAATACCCTGTCCCCAACCATTCTGTAAGCTAAAAACAGGGTCTTGAATCAAATGACCACGACCACCCCCACATGGCATATCTATAAACTGTCCCTCTCACGGGACATAAATATCGACAATCAAGCTGTTGCGTCCCTCTGGTGAGACACAACTGGGCTAAGATCAATGCATTATTCTTTTGCGTCTCTCTGGTCGGACCGTGCTGTCCCTCTGGTGGGACCGCGTTCTGATTTTGGATCTTCCCATTTTCGCCACTCGTTGGTGGCTCGCCGATTATTCAGTGGTTCATGTGTCAGTGCAAAACGACGAGCACGCCTTCCTGATTTCATGCTGAAGCCACTATTGACGGTGACTTTGATGAAACCCCGGTCAATCAGGTCATGAATGGCTCTCCCCGCTGTTGATTTGGTAATCAGGACATTTTTGGCTGCATCCCGCACACTCACCGCGATGTCTCCATTGTTGTAACCGTTGTATTGTTGGAGAATAAATTGCCATACACAGCGGGGGTTGGCGGGAAGGCTTAGCCAGGCGGGTGATAAATAAATATCCTCACGAAGCATGGTAAACCTTCCTGAAGGTTTTTTTCGTTTAGCCCATGACATCGTTGGGGTCCCTTCTTGAGGTGATCGTCCCTTCTTCAATCCATTCCTTAAAAGAAAAGGGCAATTTCATAAGTTCCTGCCACGCCGCAACATCGAGTAGAGCGTTATTTTCGTGTAGAACCCGGCAAAGGACATCCCTGTTACTGTTGATGTAACCCACCGGGTTCCAATAGCTAGCATCTTGGCGCTTTCGCCTACGATAAATGATCCATTGGAGGTCATCATGACCAATCGCCCAATCCGGACCCAGCGTCAGGAAAACGCGAACGCGTCGTGTAGAGGGCATCGTTATTCGCGGCCCTGCCCGTCTTCAGCCAAGAGGCTTAAACGACGATCCGCCTTATCCTGAATCCAGTCATCAACCTCGCTCTCAAGCCAGCCGATCGATGCCGGTCCAAGAGAAAGAGGTCCGGGAAAACGGTTCCATTTTACAAGCCTCATCAGGTGGACCGCACTTAATCCAACCTTGGACGCGACATCTTTTTTACGAAGTATCTTCATGATCTATCTCCTATTTCGTGGAGATATCCATTTAGACCATGGTGGAACGTTTCAACATGACCGATTTAATCGGGGTTTTATTGGTAGGGGTGTTTTACGACCGGCGTTTTGGTTTCTGTCTTTTAATCAGGGAGCGGTACTGTTTCGCTGAAGAAACCATTAGCACTTTCATGCCGCTGATCCGGTCTTCCCGATCCATGTCCTTTCTGAAATCTGCAAAAGCCGAACAAGCTTCTCCATAAAACTTGTTTTTCCAGTTCTGCAGGGTGCTTTTTGATATTTTAAAATTCTCCAGAACCGTTTGACGGAAACGATGATCGCTCGCAAGTTCCTGCGAGGCCACGAGGTACATAACAGCAATCAGCTGACAGCCTCGTACCGCCGGTGATATGCGCCGCCCCCGGCGGGTCAATAGGGTTAACTCGGGCGACGGGATGCCGGAGACCCAATATGAAAGTTCTGACTCTAATAAGAATGCAATCTCCTGAGGCAATTTAGTCCCGTTGATGCGATGGAGACGAACCGCATCAAGGATCGACGACCAAACCTCTCCGTTGGCTTTTTGGTGTTGCAAGGTGTCGGGATTATCATTCTTTGACCTTTGGATACGCGCATCCAGAAACCGGTCATAAGGGGTTTTTGCCATCACCTGCCCTCCCTAGCTCGCAAGGATTTTCTGACCTTAACCCTTGAGGTTACGATGTATGTTAGTGATTATTATAATAATTTATTCACTCAGCGAGTAGTTGATTGACGAAGGATTTAGCCAGATCAGAATTAATTAGCGACAAATTTTCAAAGTTTGGAAGTACCTGCGAGGGAAAGGGTACCATCGTCCAGGCATAAGGTAGTAAGGGAGGAACCGTGAACGCAGTAGAGATTGAAGAAGCCGTATCCGCATTAGTAGAGCAGCCATTCGATCAGGCCGGCTTTCCTTATGCCTTCCTGGAGGCGTTTGGAAATAAGAAGGCAACGCTCGATAAGCTAAAAAAAGTTGATGCCAACAAATCGGATATCGATCGTGGCGTGCTTCAGGGCAACAACATTCACATGGCTATTTGCTCGAAGGGTGATGTTTCTCAGACATTAGGTGCATTGAGGGAAAGCCCTGCTAGAAATTCCGAGAATTTAGCCGTATGTTTTTATGAGTGTGGGAGAAAAAGGAGACCCCTGAATAATATATAATAATTCTGCGATCCAAATATTCTATAAAAGTTACGAGCTAGATCGTTATGTCCAAATTTTATTTCATTACAAAACGTAATATAAATACAGGGCTAATTCTCAATAAAGGGATCTCTGTATAACTTCCTAAATTACTAAACTTTCAGGCGATGACATAGACATCTTCACCCCGCACTTCCACCTCAAATTTTCGTAGGCTCCACTTACGGTCTGCTACAGCCTGACCATCAGCAATATCAAATTCCCACCCGTGCCAAGGACAAACTATATGCATTTCATCGTGATTAAACTTCATACCCTTATAGGTTTTATCCTCAGCGATAATTTCCTCTACCTTTGCCATCAACAACCCTTCACAGGCTGGCCCCCCTTGATGCGGACAGAGATTGGCATAGGCGTACCAGTTTCCATGTACTAAATACACGCCGATTTCACTATTTTTACCATTCGGGACAATTTTTTTGTCACCTTCTTTAAAGTCGGAGGCTTTGCCGACAAGAATTTCCTTAGCCATTACGCACCCTTTCTGATGCACATTTTTTGCACCCTTTAAACTCCCCCTAAAGTCAATTAGTAAAAAACATTAAGAGAAAATCTCATCGTTATTATTAAGAACTCGTTCTTTTTCATTTTTGGAGTTTTCTGAAAAGATAATTCGAATTATTTCCAGTAAATCGTAATTTGAAAAACCGGGATCATTATCGTTCGAAGGGGTGAAGGATAAATTTATAGGTTCTTCATTTTTCTTCATATCTAGGAACTTCTTAATGCTGAGCATCATCAGACTTACCCCGATTTTACGTGCAATAATTAGGAAATCGAGAAGACACATCTAAATTGAACACCTCGATTGCGTTACCGCCTAAAATCTTTCTTTTTGCGGATTCTTTAAGGAACGGAAGATTATAAATCACACTTGGTAAGTCCATATCCCAATGAGGATAATCTGAAGCATACAAAAGGGTATTTTCTGCATCGATAAATTTGAAAGTACTTTCTAAGAATGAAGTATCATTAGGTACCTCCATCGGCTGATTAGTGTAGTACATATCTTTCATGTATTCACTTGGGAGTTTTTTGAGGTTTGGACACTCAGAGGAACGCATTTTGTAATCATTATCCAATCTTTGTCCTAACCAAGGTATCCAAGAAAGCCCGGATTCTATCCAGATTACTTTTAATTTAGGAAATCGTTCGTTAAGCCCATTACAAATCCAATTACACATGTGAATAACATTATAAAGAGTGAAACCCAAAGCGTGCGCCGCGATAAACCTATTCGTTACTGACATCAGAGGGTCATTCCAGTTAAGACCTGAATGAAAGGACAAAGGCTTTCCCATTTCTTCAATCAGGCTGTAAGTCTTCATATAGGCATTATCATGAACAGGCTTATATCTGGGACTAGTTATCAAAAACCCTGACACACCCGGTTTATCGCCAAACTCTAGTGCTACTTTGTATGCCTCTTCGGGGCTATTCATTGGCAAATAAACATGCCCCCTAATTCTATTATCTCCAGGTAAAACCTTTTCTACCATCCAACGGGTGTAAGCCCTTGCTAACGCTATTTCAATCTCTCGCTGCGGTTGTAATCCCACGGAAAGCATTCCTGTTGGGAACAAACACATATAATCAACGCCCATAGCATCCATAAATCTCCTTGATAGGTGTACATCTCGGTGCGTTTGGTCTGTCGGTGTCAATTCGATTTCACGGAGGGGGTAGCGAGTGACCCTGCCCCCCACTGACTGATAACCTCCACCCCTTGATATTGGAAATATATTTGGATTAGCTCTACCCATATGCTCAATAATCTCATCGTCAATAAATTCTATAATTTCTTCAATTGACTCCGACTCGTATTGATGAGCATCAACATCTACGATTGGAAATTGGTCTAATTTAAGCTTATCCCGTTGTCTTACAGCATTGGTTAATAGTTTGTCCGTTTGAAAACTATTAACGCTCATGTCATGAAAGCGGTCACTAGTCGGAAGTTCCATTGGATATTACCGTTTATTTAGAAGTACAGGAAAATTTTAACGTGATGCCTTCAATCCTTTATTAACCGAGATCAAGTCTTAAATAATTTTCTGTATTTCTTTTAAAACAACCCCAAGTACCCTCTCCTCAGCCTCTTGGTGATTTAGGTTTGGATAATATAAACGATAGATTTTAATCGCCGGAAGAAGCGCATCATCGACAGATTGGTATTTTTTTTTGAAGAAGTAGAATACTTTTAGGCAAACAGCGATACATTCGCTATCTCGCCTCTCTTTTGCTTTTTTAAATTTCATAAACTTTACTTTTAATTAAGCGGTCAATATTCTTATTTGCCACGAAATTAAAAATCAGCACTTGATCTGTGTTAATTCTAGTTAGTGACTATGTTTTTTGAAATTAACGATTGGTTAGCATTTTAAACTATGCTCAAACAACAAAGTTATGGAAATGAAACCGCATGTAACGCATGTCATGTATTCGAACAAACAGAATGGAAACTTCTACCACAACAAGAACTCAAGAACTTAACAAAAACCAAAGAATATAAGGCCTACCAACCGGGTGAATATCTTTTTTCTGCCGGAGAACCATGTGAGGGTGTATTTTGTATTCAAGATGGAAAGGTTGGTTTATGGAGTTTGAGTTTAGAAGGAGACACTGCGTTAAGGCATTTATTCGGACCAGGGGAAATTGTAGGGATAGTCGACCTCTATAGCACCCAAACCTACAACATGTTTTGTAAAACAATTAAAAAGACTAATGCTTGCTTCATTGATAAAGCTTTAGTCCAAAAGCTTATAAACGAACAAGCACCTTTGTGTGCAGGGTTTCTAAAAAAAACAGCTGACCGCATAGCGGGCTTAGAAGAAGATATAAACGATGATTATTATCTCCCGTTAAGAGCACGATTCTGTAAACTTTTGGCTGGGTTTATCTTGGCAGAAAAAACAAATGATAATGCTAAAAATTTAAAAATTTATATACCCATCAGAAAAAAAACTATTGCTGCTATGTTACATTCAAGGCCAGAAAGTATATCTCGTATTATTAAAGAATTACGTGATGAAAACATTCTTAGTTTTCATGGTAAATTTTTATATGTTTCAGAGTTCAAAAGGCTTTTGCGGGAATTTAATTAGCAACACAAATTTAAGCAGGTATATCATTGTGGGCCTCATTATGTGGGAGGCCACTACCAAAAGGGTTTGTGGCTAACCTTGGGTTAGGGTATTGATTTACATCAATTTTTGACATCCCGTAGGGACCACCCAAAGCATACATTATACTATAGAAAACGGCGCCCGTTTCTCAGGGGGGGCATGGGGGTGTCTCGCCAAATTTTTGTCTTAACGCCGAAAGGGGATGATATTCGCAACCCTGTCCGGGGCGGTCTCAGCCCCCAGGATATGTCGACCAAGATTCTCGACAGCAGCGCGTTTTTCACGAACAAGGGCAGCGCGGGTATAAATATCAGTGACGCTACCCCCGGCATGGTTGAGGAGCGAGGCAATGACCGGCCGCGTGACATTGAGATCTTCAAGCTGAGTGGCAAACGTCCGGCGGAGATCATGAAAGCGCCAGCCTTCAAACTGGGGAAGATGCGCATCGAGGCATTTCTTTGCCTTGGAAAACCCTGACACCGGCACCTGCCCGCCCCGGGTTGTAAAAACATAATCGCCTTCATAGCGGGGCAGTCCCGCCAGAAGATCACAAGCAACCATCGACAAGGGAACATCATGTGAGCGTCCGGTCTTGGTCGAGGTTGCCGGCAGATGCCAGGTCGCGGTCTCGAGATCAAGCTGTGACCAGCGAACCCCCGCCACCTCACCCCGCCTCTGGCCGGTGAGAAGAAGCAATCGGGTAAAGGCGCCGAACGGATAGCCGGTCTTGTCGGTCACCGACCACAGCTGTCGGATCTCAGAAAGAGAGAGGACGCGATCGCGCTTGCAGACCTTGACCGGTGACATATTTCTGACCACCGGGTTGGCTTTTAAAAGATCGATATATTCCGGCTGCACCAAGGCCCAGTTGAAGAACTTGGAGACCGTGGCCAGGACCCTGTCGGCCATCACCGGAGCACCCTGATCAGCGATCGATTGGATAAGCTTGGCGACGTCGCGTCGATCAATCGAGGCGATGGGCCGGGCATCCCAGGCGGGCAGGATGTAGCCGTTCAGTTTCCGGATGGTTTCGCGGGCCGTACTGGGACGATTGTTGCGCTTAACATGCCGATCGATGAAGAGATCAATGGCGCCATTGACGAGCTGGCGGGTTGCGCGCCTGGTTTCGATAGCCGGGTCCTTGCCGGCGGCCACCTGGCGTCGGGCAATCCGTGCCTTCTCGCGCGCCGTACTAAGGGGCGTGTCCGGCCAGACACCGATGGTGAAGCGGCGATGACGGTTGTGAAGATTATAATAGTAAAGACAGAAGCTCTTGTGGCCCCGGTCCGTAACCCGGAGTGACAGCCCTGGGACCACGGCATCACCATACTCCGCGCGCCGGCCGGGGGCGGCGGCTGGGATACGACCGATCATCTTATCGGTCAGGCGGTGCTGTGTCATTCAAGCCCCCTGCCCTGATCTCGGGGTGATACTCGGGGTGATAAAATTTGCGATTTATCCGTGATCATCCCTGACAGTCTATGAGACTAAAGACTAAAAAACAATAATAAAAACAATGTTTTACAGGATAATCCATGAGACGCGTTGAGAAGCCCAGAAACCCGAGAGCATCTTATTTGTAATCAGGGGGTCAGAAGTTCGAGTCTTCTAACCGGCACCACTTTTCTATAAATGAATTTTTTAACTATTGATTTGAATATGAGATTGCGGCCTCATCGCGATGCCGCATCCCGTTCCCTTACTTTCTCTGCATAGTGGCCTATAGCCTTAGCCATCGGCCATGTGGGTTTGTAACCTAGGTGCTTTCTAGCCATGCTTAAGTTAAAAGGTTCGGGGACGAATTTTGTCCCTTTAGATTTTTCCCAAGCACCTCTAGTTATCGTAATTGATGCGCCGGGAATTTTACCCTCTATTATTTTTATAACTTCCTTAACACCTAACAGTTTACCGTCACTGATATTAAATACGCGTTGGGATGGATTTCGTTTCAATTTGTAAGCAAGGGCTATGGATTCACCAGCATCCAAAGCATAAAGATATTGATTGATATCGGTGACAGGACGACGGATGCTCGCTTTACCAGATAAAACAGCGGGTTCTACAGCATCACGCATAAATGCAGATGCCCGCGAGGTATAATATTGGCTAATTCCATAAACAGATGAAAAACGTACAGCGGTCAAGTCAACACCGTAATCACGGGCATAAATCATTCCTAACATTTCAGCAGAAAGTTTGGTCGACCCGTAATAGGAATCGGGTCCCCACCGATGATTTTCGGTCCAAGGCTTGCCATCCTTCACTCTTGAATCAAAAACACCAATCGTGCTTACAAAGACTGTCCGGCGCAGCTTGGCGAGGCGATGGGCTTCGAACATATTTACAGCCCCAATAACATTTACACGGGCACAAAGAGATGGGTTGGCGCGGGCCCGTTCGGGCAAAAAGGCTGCAGTATGGACAATCCCCCTGACGGCATATTTATCAATTACCCGCATGATATTCGGCAAATCTAGAATATCACCAACCTCAACAGAATAGGGTTTACCCTCCATCACTAAATCGATGTAGTCCGCATTAGGGGATACGTCATAAAACAAAATCTTTTCTTTTCTCGCCGCCAGGGCGGCCGCCGCATGGGTCGCAATGAGCCCCGCACCCGTAATCAAGATTGTCATTTCCACCCCCCAAGTTTTTACATATTTAGAGATCCAGTTTAAAATCAGATTTTTTAAATTCGGATTTATTTTGGCTTGTTCCGTCGTTCAAAGTGACCCAGTCCAGGACGGTAACTCTTTTCATCCAAGAACTGTGCCATACCTTGTTCGCGGCTATCTTCCTTATCCATATATTTTAAAGCATCACTCTTGGCATTGAGATAGTCCGCAGCTTCTGGCTCGTTCATAAACCGTACAGAACGTATAGCCTCCTTGGTATACTTTACGGCAGCAGGACTTTTCTGCTGCATTAACCGGGCGAGCTTCATCACTTCTGACTTGAGCTTACTGGCTGGAACAGATTTATTAACCATACCGATTTCCATTGCCCGTTTTCCATTAAACGGCTCACCGGTGGTTCCATAATAAATTGCATTTCTGAGGTTCATTACCTGACCAATATTCCAGCTAACAATGCCGCCCGGTATTATTCCCCAGTTGACTTCTGACAATCCAAATGTCGCCGTATTCGACGCAATGGCAAAATCACAGGCACTCACCTGAGTGAAAGCCCCACCAAAACAAAAACCGTTCACCATGGCGATGGTTGGTTTAGGAAAACGCGACAACTTTTGCCAGCGCCAGTCATTTGACGCTCGTCTCGCCTTGGCACGTGCGGCCGGATCATCTGCAGTTCCACGAAAGTAAAGTCGGATATCCTGACCAGCACAAAACGCCTTCCCCGCCCCGGTCAATACTAACACATCAGTATGCGGATCAATCGATAGGTGATCTATTGCATCATTCATATCCAAGTGAAGCTGTGGGCTCATTGCGTTGCGTTTTTCGGGCCTATTCATAATCAGAAACGTTACGCCCTTGTTGCGCTCAATTTTCACCGTCTCAAAGATCGGATCCTTGACCTTTGGCAAAACCTTCCGTCGTACTGATTTTTTGGTCGTTTTTTTTGCTACTTTTTTTACCGCCATTTTTTTCTCCACCGTTTCCGATTTAAATTAGCGATATTGTCCGCAATTTCAGGAAGAGAAACAATCCGAAGACAAAATATATTTTAAAATTAAAGTTCCCGAATTTTTTGTAGCATTATGACGTGATAATTTTTTTGATATTAGGGCTTCGCTTTAATTGCCGTTCTGGAAACTTTCGATAAACTACGAATAAATCAGTTCTTTGGAGATAAAATAGTGACCCGTTATTCAATTAGCCAACCGGTTACGCAGGTTGAAGCCCCCAGACTGTTAACAGGACAAGGCCAATACACAGACGACGTAAAACTTCCATTTGAATGCCAAGCAGTATTTTTACGGTCGCCCCACGCCCATGCGAAAATAAAGTCTATCGATACGCAACCCGCCAAACAGCTACCGGGAATCATTGATATTTTTACTGGGCATGACTGTGCCGATGATAATATAGGACCAGTAGCTGGAAATTCACCACCAAAGCGAAATGATGGTAGACCAGGGTTTAGGCCAAATCGCGAAGTCATGCCGCGTGACAAAGTTGTGCATGTCGGACAATTAATTGCCATGGTTATCTGCGAGTCCATAAACCAAGGTAAAGATGCTATTGAATTGATTGACGTTGAATATGAAATTCTACCATCAACCGTCGACCCAATCACAAATAGTCAACCGGAAGCAACCCAACTATATGAAGGCGGAGAAAATAATGAAGCATTCACTTCTCAAAAAGGTGACCAAGAGAAGACCGCTAAAGCTATAACAAATGCTCCCCATGTAGTTAAAGAAACCATGGTAGTAACGCGTGTTGCAGCTAACACCATGGAACCCCGTGCTGTCGTTGCAAATTATGATTCGGGAAGGGAACATTATACCGTTTACGCCTGCCAACAACGGCCCTTTGTCTGGCGAAACATGATGACAAAGAAGATGTTCAATATTGAAGAAAATCAAATGACTGTTATTGCGGGTGACGTCGGGGGGTCCTTCGGGATGAAGGGTGGCCTAACTCCGGAGGTACCACTCGCCGCTTGGGCTGCCAAGCGGGTTGGACGCCCTGTAAAATGGGTTTGCGAACGTAGCGAGGGACACATCTCGGATGACCAAGCCCGTGATGTAAAGTTTACAGGCGAGCTGGGCTTCGACGATGAAGGGAAATTCCTCGGGTATCGTGTGCGTGCCTTCGCGAATGTTGGTGCATTCCTATCAATGAATGGATTTGGCACACCGAACGGAGCCGCAAGCTATCTTTGCAGCACTTACGATATGCCATCCGTACATGGTCACTCGACGGCAACCTTTACCAATACCGTACCCATGGCCAATTATCGTGGGCCTTCAGGAACACCTGGTAGCTATGTCTTAGAACGTTTAATAAACCTTGCAGCTGAAAAACTTGGTCTTGACCATTCCGAAATCCGACGAAGAAATTACATTTCTCCAGACGCCATGCCCGTCAAGCTGCCCAATGGACAAACCTATGATTGTGGCGAATTTGAAATTGTCATGGATAAATGCTTGGAGCTTTCCGACTACGAAAATGTCGCTAGTCGCCGAACCGATGCTGAAAATAGAGGTAAGTTGTATGGAGTAGGTGTCTCTTCGAGCGTCGACCCTTCTGGTAGCCCAGCTCCTGAAGCAGCTGAGCTACGATTTGACCCAGGCGGGACTGTGACAGTTATGACCGCATCAACGGCAGGAGGACAAAGCCACGCCACAATTTATACTCAAATTGTCTCTGAAACCCTGGGCATAGACGCAGAAAAAATTCGGGTGGTTGAAGGCGACACGAGCCAGCATAGTTTTGGATCTGGAACCGGGGCCGCAAGAACCGCGACCATTTGTGGAAGCGTGGTATTGCTAGCTGCAAGAAAAACACGCGACAAGGCCAAAAAGATAGCGGCATATATGTTGGAAGCAGCGGATGACGATGTCGAATTTGATGATGGAATATTTAAGGTAGCCGGTACCGACCGTGAGGTCACATTGGGAGACGTCGTGGAAGTAGCATTTGAACCATCCAAAGTCCCTCCGGAAATGGAATTTGGACTATACGAGACTGCGAGCTGGTCGCCAGAGACAACCAACATTCCCAACACTTACCATGTCTGCGAAATTGAAATAGATCCTGATACTGGTACGACTCAGATTGTTCGCTACGCCGCAGTTCATGATGTCGGCGTTGAACTAAATCCGATTTTAGTTGATGGACAGGTTATTGGTGGTATCGCACAAGGTGCGGGACAGGCCTTAATGGAACAAATGATTTATGACTCTAATGGTCAGGTCCTCACGGGTTCCTTCATGGACTATTGCATGCCACGCGCCTCCGACTTTTGTGAATTTAAACTTGATAGACACCCGGTTCCAACGGCAACCAACCCACTAGGTGTTAAAGGAGCCGGTGAGGGGGGCACGGTCGGCGCTTTGGCCGCCGTAATGAATGCAATAAACGATGCCCTAGAGCCACTTGGTGTTCACAATTTAGGGATGCCAGCAACACCCGAGCGAGTGTGGCGTTCCATCCAGGAGGCCTCTTTAAATTAAGAGTTGACCAGCCTGCCAGGTAAAAAGCCCTTAAGCCTGTGCATCAAGTAAAGAACCAGAATGACCGTTCCAACGTTAAATAAGGCACCGATTAAGAATGGTGATGAATAGGAACCAGTCTGGTCAAATAAATAGCCACCTAGCCAACCACCAAACCCCATTGCGACTGCTCCGACGAAAAAAACCACCCCGGTCCTACGTCCAACCTCAGCAACAGGCAAATGATCGCGTATTGCCACGGCATAGACAGGGAACAACCCCCCATAACCTAGGCCAAACAAAGCTGCCACCACATATAATACCCAGAGTTGGTGGGTAAACGTAAAGACGGTAAGCATAATAGCCTGAACGACAGCAAATATAAGAAGGGCCCGCATACCGCCCCAGCGATCGGCTAACAATCCTAGAAGTAACGCACGACTTACAAAGGCGCAGAGTAGCATCGTTGATTGAACCTCCACCGCGTTCTGAATTGGATGACCACGGTCCGTGACGAAAGAAACCAGATGACCAAGGGGTAACGCCATCGCCACGCAACAGCCAAAAATTGCAAAGCATAACCCCTTTTGCAATGTACTGTCTGAAATTGGTCTGACACCCTTTTCACTCAGAAAACCCTCGAAATTTCCATTGGGGCTGCCTTCTTCGGTTTTCGGCGGCTTATGATAAACCAGAAAGCACAAGGGTAGCATCACGCAGAGTGAAAATACCCCATACCAAAAAAACATGGCACGCCAACCAATTTCGGGCATTACATACCCAAATACGGGTAACCAGACTATTCCCGCCAAAGCTTGCCCACTGGCTACAATACCAACTGCCCGCCCACGGTGTTTACTGTACCAGCGTGCGATATTGGCGAGAGCTGGAGCGGCCAGTGCCCCTTGACCGGAAAGACCAAACATTACGAGATAAATGGCGTAGAGCTGCCAAGCCGATTCAATCGCACTAACTAACATCCCTCCCGAGCTCACCATAATGGAGGCTAGAAGAGCCGGAGCACCGAAGCCAAGCCGGTCAACAATTCTGCCCATGATCAAACCGCCGAAACCTGAGCCTATGAATTGGAGAGAAAAAGCGAGAGATGGGACTTCCCGCGGCCATCCAAAATCCATAGCCATTTCTTTTAATGCGACCACGATCATGAACATACCGCCGCCAGTTATAAACAACATCGACACCGACCCGATCAGAACAAGGGTCCTGCGATGCACCAACTTGGTATCAGTTTCGTACATAAATGCCTAAGATTTGATTGAAATTTAAGTTAGCCTCAGTGTGCTCTTTTAAAACGAGTCACGCCAGAGGTAGACGATAATAATTGCCAACCCTTGACCGAATGCCACGGAAACGCGAAAAAAAGACCTTTACAGCAACAAATTGAGGGGAGGAATTATGCCTATAGGACCAAACGAAAACACACCCAGTCGTAATCGCCTTGACGGAAAAGTCGCCATTGTAACTGGTGCTGGATCTATTGGGGACGGTTGGGGCAATGGTAAGGCCGCCGCATATGTTTATGGAAAAGAGGGAGCCAAAACATTTTGTGTAGACTTTCGCCTTGAAGCAGCGGAAGAAACCGTCAAGTTGATCGAAAATGCTGGCGGCACAGCCATGGCATTCTCCGCCGATGTAACAGATGAAAATGCCGTGCAAACAATGATTGACGCGTGCATGGGAGCGTGGGGACAAATTGATATTTTGCATAACAATGTTGGAGGTCAAGGTGTTGGTCGCAGTCTCGATACCATTACAGTAGGGGACTGGGATGAAACGTTTGCCCGAAATGTTACATCAGCGATGCTGACCTGCCGAGCTGTTGTCCCAATCATGGAAGAGCAACGGGACGGCTCGATAATTAATATCTCATCGATTGCAGCTCTGCGACACCTGAACGCAAATACCGCAGTTTATTCCTCAACTAAAGGAGCGATGATTGAGTTTACCAAAAATATCGCAATTCAGCATGCGGGTTCTGGTATACGAGCTAATTGTATTTGTCCCGGATATATAGATACACCCTTTATTCGCCGCCTGGTGAATGGAAAGCCATCATACACCTATAAAGGTTACACCTCCGCTGAGGAATACGCTGAGGCACGAAACGCGATCATTCCTTCCGGCCGAATGGGGACAGGATTTGATGTGGCATATGCCGCATTGTTTTTAGCCTCGGATGAATCAACTCACGTTACGGGAACCCACTTTCCGGTTGCCGGGGGCGTGACTCAAACTTGCCCGGGGGTATAAACCGCAAAATAAAAAAGGGCCGGTTTAACCGGCCCTTTACGCCTAAATAAATATTAAGCCGCTACCTCATATTTGTCGCGCTTAACACCTATGAGATTTTGCCCCTCAACACGAATGAGTCTCGTATCATTTTCACGCCTAGGGGAATGCAGATTCCCCTCATGGTAGACATAGGCATCCCCAGGTTTCAAGCTGTATTCCCTAACTTTTTTAACTTTACCGGGTTTATCGTCGGACGGTTTTTCGACACATTCCCAGTCAGTCATAATTGTTTCACCAACGGCCTGGCCATAGATCGCCCAGCTCGGACCGTGATCGTGAGGATTACTTCCCTTCGCACCATTATAACTGTGTGCCAAAATACAAAATTTAAAATCAGGGTCTTCGTAGAGTATGTGTCGCTCTTCTTGCCCAGGGTTTTCAAAATGCTCCGCAACAAAAGCCGCATCCCCGCACGCCCTAGAGATAAAATCACGGACTTTCTCACGACCGGCAGAGCCATTGTCTTCTGCTATTGCTGCGTGACAATCGGCAGAGAGTTGTTCGAGCGTATAAGCCATTCCTTTTCCTCCTCCAAACATCCTGGCCCAATTAGATCTCCAAACAGAGTTAAAAATCAAGCTTTGAAATTTAACGTATAACGAAATTTTAAGATGACTCCTCAAGTAGATCCTCTAGAAGAGAGTTAAACCTTTCCGGGTATTCCAAGTAAATCATATGACCAATCCCCTTAATTGTCTCATGCCTTATACCCGGCATCTCCTTCGAAATTTCGCCAACCATTTCTCTCGAGGCTGTTTTATCGAATTCCCCCGAAACTATCAGAGACGGAATTTTGATTTCGCTCGTCCACTCAAAAATATTGGCATGTTTTAATGAACGGAACTGACGAAGATAACCTTCCTGTGACATCCCTGAAGTCAGCTCAATTCCCTTGGACAAGACCTCCGGTAGTGCATTTGGGGCACAAGAATGCGGCACGTGTTTAGCAGCATAATTTTTCATACCTATTTCTTTAATTTGCGCAACTCGCTCTCTTATTTCTTTTTCTCGATCTTTAGGATTATTGATACCGCCTCCAATAACAGGTTGGGCTAACGTCAGAGATAAAACACGGTCGGTAAACGCTCTATGGAAGGCTGCGACCATAATTCCGCCATAAGAATGACCGACAAGATGGATACGTTGAACACCAAGTTCGTCTAAAAAGTCTGCCATAAGCATCGCATAATCGGCTACAGACGGCAGATCTGTATCAAATTGACTAGATTGACCGTAGCCAGGGGCATCCCAGCCAACCACGCGGTATCGCTCCGAAAAATAATCATATTGGGATTCCCAGTTGGCGGATCCGCACCCCATGCCATGGACAAAAAACAGGACGTCGCCCTCTCCCCGTTGACGATAAGAGATACTATATTCCCCGACCTTAAGAATTTCGGAAACTGGTAAGGCCATTACGTTTCAATTGGACAGTCCAAGTGATTTAACCAGCTTACGCCACCAACTCTCTTGAGTAGAACTTAGAGGACTCCCCCCAACTTGTGCAGTTAATCGCTCGAAAAACTGGGCAACAACAATTTTTGCTGCACCCTCTAACATTCGGCCACCAATTGCCGCCACCTTGCCACTTATCTCAACATTATAAGTATACCGAATTACTGTACCGTCACCCCTGGGTGCTAAACTAACTTTTCCAGAACCCGACGAAGCTCCCAAGGGACCCTCAAGCCCACCAGAAACGGTCGCCGCCTTAGGAGCATCTAGGTCAGAAAGTGCGACAGAAGCCAAGAATCTGCCACGCACGGGCCCCACCCCGAGAGAGACCTCGGCCCGGTAATCATTTTCGTTCACCAAATCAAGTTTGTGACATCCCGGAATGACAGCAGCCAATGCAATCGGATCCAACAAAGTATCCCAAACCTTCTGGATGTCTGCTGGTACAAATGTATCACCAGCTCCCCCAAGAGCCATTCCAGAACTGGCTTCTTCCAATTCTGCTCCACCACTTGGAGCCTTGGGCTCATCACCATGAAGAAATTCACTTATTTTAGCTGGCGTCAGCGGCACAACAATGTTTTCGATATTTAATGCATCACAAACAGCATTCGCAATGCAGACGGGTGTCGACATACAATTTCCTTCAGCAGCACCTTTGGCCCCAAGTGGAGTAAACGGGGAGGGTGACACCATATGCAGGAGCAGTGGTTCTGGAACCTCAAAAGCTGTTGGCACCAAGTAATCAGCAAAGGTACCTGACAGGAAACTGCCATCATCCGCCGTGACAAACTCTTCATACATAGCAGCCCCGACACTCTGGCCAAAAGAACCATAAATCTGACCTTCAACAATCATGGGGTTCATTAGATTGCCCGCATCATGCATTGTTACATATTTATCTATCCGAATTTCGGCTGTATCTGGATCAATTTCGATTCCACAAAAGTCAAAAACAAATCCGTAAGTGAGAGATGTGTTGACCCGATCTTGTTCATCCGGCGTCGTCAACTCCTGTGGCGACCAGGTAGCGGTTTCCCTTAAAGCAGCATCCATTTCATCTGGCAACATACCCGGTGACCAATGCGTTCCACCCGCCACACGCCGGAAACTTAATGTGTTATCCGCATTCTCTCGATCAAATATTTGTCCACCAGCAAACTCAACCTGATCTGAGGGAACGTTGAGAAGCTGAGCGGCTATCCTTGATAATTTATCACGAACTTTTTTTCCTGCCATTTGAGCAGCCACCGCCGTTCCAGGAGAAAATCTACAGGAATAAGTTCCAGCAGCGATTGACCAAGGGTCTTTATGGGTGTCGTGTTCAACGTTGACCCGAATATCAGACGGCCTAAGCCCTAGCTGATCCGCGACGATTTGAGATAAAACTGTTCCATGCCCCTGTCCTTGTGGCGTAGTGTCACTTGTTACACTCACAGATCCGAGTGGATCGACATTTACAGTTGCCATTGAAATAGCACCATCTTGCGACCCACGTTTTTGGCGTTCCTCCACCGGAACAATCGTACTGAGGTAGCCCATATTTGACATCCCGGGCTCCACCACGGTCGCGTATCCTATTCCATAAATTTTTCCTGCTGCTCGTGCTTGATCCCGACGACTAATTAATTCTTCAAGACCGCCATCCTTGACTGCTGTCTCGATAGCTTTTGGATAATCGCCAGAATCATATAACGCTCCGGCTGGTGCCTGGTACGGGAAAATACCTGCTTCTAACAAATTTGTTCGAATTACATCCAATGGATCGAGTTTCAATTTCACAGCAATTTTGTGCATTAATCTTTCAATAGCGAAATACATTTGTGGACCGCCAAAGCCACGCACCAAACCTCCGGGTATTTTATTGGTCATCACCAACCTGTTGGTGACATCAAGATTTTTTACTTTATAGGCGCCACTTAGGGCCCCATGCATTCTGTAAAGTGGTCCTGGCATAGGTGAACGCAAATAGGCACCGTAATCGTCAAGCTGGTCGATCCGCATGCCAATCATTTCACCATCACTTTTAACCGCGGCCTCAATTTTGACGACGCGATTTGGTGCAGACGATGCAGCTGTGAGGTGCTCTAGCCGATCTTCAACCCACTTGACCGGTTTTCCTGTTAATTTCGAGCACAAACCCATCAACACAATGTAGGGTAATACAGCCTGTTTGACCCCAAAACTACCGCCGGAATTTGCCGGGGTTCGCAGTCGAACATTACTTTCTGGTACTCGGAAAGAACGAGCCATTACAGGATGACCCGTATAAGGACCCTGGAAGTTAGACAGAACATCATAAACGTCATCGTCAGGCAGATACTCGACAATCGTTACAAACCCTTCAATTGGCGTCAGCGAATTTCGTGGGTACTCTAATTTAAGCGAAATTGTGTGGTCGGCTTCCTGGAATGCATTCTCTGGATCCCCATAAATAAAATTGCGCTCAGACATCACATTGGATCCAGCATCCTGATGCACCAATGGCGCGGCCGCTGTTGTCGCTTCCTCTGCGTCAATAACAGGAGCTAAGATTTTATAGGTAACGTCAATCAAATCGAGTGCGTCTTCGGCTATATATCGGTTGCTTGCCACAACCACTGCGACCGCCTCTCCTACAAAACGAACACGGTCGAAAGCGAGGGCCCATTCATTGAGTGGCTGCTTAACAATAACTAGAAAGGGATCCGAGACGGCTTTGATATCTTCACCAGTGAAAACAGCGCTGACCCCTCTTAATGCGGCTGCTTTAGAAACGTCAATTGAAACAATCTCAGCACTAGCGTGAGGCGACCTCAGTATTGCAGCATGCAGTGTCCCCCGGGGAACCGGATAATGGTCAGCAAACCTGGCGCGACCGGTCAGGAGCCGGTTATCTTCAACCCGTTCAACGCTCTTACCAACATATGTTTCAACTTTTACTGTTTGCGCCACCAATACTACCCCCGGGTATTAATAAAATTAGCAAGGTGAGAGAATGCCTGTTTCCTTTAAAAAGTCTATGACGCCATCTCGACACTGTTCGGGCTCCTGAATTTGCATCAGATGGCCTGTTCCAAAGATAGTGTCATAGTCATACCCGCCATCCTCTGCCAGAGACTTGTTAGCAAAAGCCGGTCCTGGTGCTCCTTTTGCCTCGGGATCACAACCGAAAAGTTTCACCGGTCCACCAATATCAGCTGCACTTGGCCATAAATTTAAAGTCATTGCCTGTATATAAATGGAAGCCTCAAATTCCCTTGGGCAGGATAGTTTCCACCCTCCGTTTTTTTCATCTTTTCTCAAAACCGAATGTGCCATCAGTTCATGGGCACCTTCCACCCATGTTGCATGAGCGCGTGTTTCTTTGTAATGATCCGCCAACTCGCTAGCGGCCGAAAAACGATCGGGTCTCCCCATCGCCCACTCATGTAACCGTTGTTCAAAGACATTCATTCGATCATATTCTCGGTGACCGACCGGTGGAACATTTGGCGGATCAAAAAGTATAAGCGCATCCCATTTAAACCCCAGTTCACAGCAATGTTTCATCGCAGTACGGCCCGACATGGAATGGAAAATACCAATATTAGTTTTCATGCCAAAACGCTCGTTGACCGATTGGTAAACTCTCTCAAGATCAAGAGTCATTTGAGCATAATTGTGTCCCGGAAGGCCTGAAATTGCTGTGGGATTTTGTCCGTGGTTTCTAAAATCGAATATAGCGAGATCAAAATTTTGTTGGAATAAACGCCAGAATGGAAAATATCCATCTGCTGCGAATCCATTTCCGTTTCCTAAAAATATTCGGGGACCATCCGCGTTACCATGCATTCTGACTCGAATGACAGCACCGTCACCCATGGTCAATTCAATTACTTCTCGTGGAATAGGAATATTAAAGGACATTTGCTTTATAGTTAAATTCTTATCCAAACATTGGCAACGATTTAAAACAATCTCACCAAAAATTCGACCTTAATTAAATTAACACATATCGGATGACGGGCGATGCGCTCCAATGTATACGTACATTTCCTAATTCCAACCGGATAAACAATGTCCTTTCGCCTCCTCGTTTTTTTGAGTTGTACCTGTCTGGTCTTAAACACCATGGCATTTATGACCATTACACCCGTATTACCCATTCTATTTAACGAATGGAGCCTCACGGAAACAGAAGGTGGCCTGCTCGGTGGCGCTTTTTTTATTGGATATGTGACATCAGTACCCATTCTGGTGACATTGACGGATCGAATCATTCCAAAAAAAATATACATGTTTTCCGGGGTTGTTGGTGCTTTGTCATGTTTTGGTTTTGCCTATCTTGCGCATGACCTTTGGACAGGCGTCATATTCAGAATGTTAACCGGGCTGGGCGTTGCTGGCACTTATATGCCGGCCCTCAAGGCTCTCGTTGACAGCCTGAACGAACCCGAAAGGAGCAAAGCATCAAGTTATTACACCTCGGTCTATGCAATAGGTACCGCGGTCTCAATCCTCACTGCCGGATATGTCACAGAATTTTGGGGTTGGGAGCTTGCGTTTGTTGTCGCAGGGATCGGTATTTGTTTTGCTTTAATAATCGGTATCATAGCACTACCTAGTGGTAAAATCACCGAACGAACACAAAGTCAGGTAGACGACTTTAAACGCGTATTTCGTAATCGTCCGGTTATTATCAATATAGCTTCTTACTTTGGTCATTTATGGGAAGTGTTTTCCAATCGGGTATGGATCGTCACCTTCCTTGTCTTTGTTGAAGCGTCCCAACCAGGCAGTTTCTTGATCTCCGTTACATGGCTTGCCACTTTGGTTGCATTAATTGGGGTTCCCGCATCAATGTTTTGCGGCGAGCTAGCTATCAGGTATGGCCGCGAAGTAGTCATCAGGGGAAGTATGATTATAGCTGTTGTTGTTGGAGTCGCAGTTGCCTTCACTACTGGTGCCCCGCTGTATGTAATTGCGATCCTCGCTCTTGCCTATGGTATGACCAGTTACTCAGATACAGGCACAATCAATACGGGAACTGTAGTTGCTGCCGAACCCGAGGTCCGGGGAGCGACAATGGCTGTCCATGCTAGTGTTGGTTTTCTTGGCGGCGTCCTTGGTTCACTCGCAATTGGGGTTACCTTGCAAGCAACCGGTGGAAAGGAATCCACGGACGCTTGGACATTTGCATTTCTGGTAATGGCTATGGGCTCCGCTTTTGGGTTTTTCGTCCGCTGGTGGTTTGGTCGCAACCGCCGCTATTCATAATCCTTCCACAGCTATTGCATTAGATGTCATCACCGAATGGCGCATAGCCTTCAATTCTGCATATTCTGGACTATTGTACCAACTCTCCAAAGATGCCATGTCGGGAAATGCAATAATGATCATTCGATCAGGGTCCCAATTGCCCTCAACAATTTTAATGTGACCTGACCGGACAATTTTAGTCCCACCAAATTTCTCTATCGTTTTATTTACTTTGGATGAATAGACGCTCATAACCTTTGGGTCTCCATCCGACGTTCTGTGCGTAATATAATAGGCTGTCATTCTTTACTTCCTATCAAGTACCATCGACAATAATCGCGTTAGAACGCGAACTGGAAAACCTCATCGCCTTTAGATCTGCATATTCAGGCGAGTCATACCAAGATTTAAGTGCTGCTCGGTCAGAAAATTCTAAAATAATTATCCGTCTCACCGGCCATTCGCCTTCAACGACCTCCGGATCACCACCACGACAAACGAACTTTCCACCATATTGTTCTATAGTCGCCGCGACGCCGGCAGAATAGGTTTTCATAACCTCCGGATTAGTGACTTCTTGTTGATCGGCAATAAAATAAGCAACCATAACAAATATCTCCTTGTATGCGTTTTTTTAAACTATCCCATTAGTTGGGCGTTAAGAATTTTTAAAACCTTGCCCCAAGCATCCTCCGATTGGTCAGGACGGAAGTTAGCGGCATTAACTGTGTTCTGAAAAGCGTGGCCTGCTCCATCATAGCGATAGAAAGTGTGTTCAACGCCGAGTTCTGTCAGTCGTTTATCAAACCTATTCACATCATCAGGCGAAGGATTCTTGTCTTCGTTACCATAAAATCCATGAACGCGACATTTTAAACAATTGAATCGATCAAAAACACTCGGACCATCGCCCCACGATGAGAACACACCACCACTATAAAAGGGTATACATAGTTTAAAGGTGTCCGGCAGTGCACAGGCTCCAAGATAAGCGGTTCGACCGCCCATACAGTGCCCCATAATAGCCATCTGTGACACATTAGCCGAATCCAACGAACTAGCATGCCCCACAGCAGCCTTAATATCAGCGATCACTTCTACGTCCAATCGAAACTTAACGGCTTCCTCCGCCTCCAAATCTTTATAACGATGGTAGAAATCGGGGGCCAGCGTGAAGAAACCTTCTGAAGCAAGTCGATCCGTACTTTCGATCGTGAACCTATCCATGCCCCCACGATGAAAGGTTAAGATAATAATTGGATGTGGACCCGAACCCGCCGGCTCACCAACATAAATTGGCATGTTGCTATCTCCGACAACAACCTCATCCCATCTACTCATTTTAATTCTCCCGATGATTTTTACGTTAGTTGGAGACGTCCCCGCCATCCACAACGATGGTTTGTCCTGTCATAAAATTACTGGCATCAGATGCCAAAAAAATTGCCGCTCCTATCAGATCGTCTGGTACTTGCTCCCGTTTTAAGGCCCGGCCACGAATAGACGCTTCGTTATATGGTGCAAAGGTGTTATCTGCTGCCGCTACAGCTTCGCTCATTGTCAAACCAGGTGCCAGCGAATTTACGCGAATTTGATCTTCACCAAGTTCACGAGCCATCGCGCGGGTCATAGCTATAATTGCTCCTTTTGAGGTAACATAATGCAACGTAAACGGGATACCCTTTAACGCCGTACTTGAAGAAATATTCACAATCGTTCCACCTTTGCGTCGTCGAAGTGCTGGAACCACAGCCTTACCACAATTGAAACTACCCCGAACATTAACGGCCATGACGTTGTCCCATTCCTCGGATCCGATATCCAAGAAGGTACGCCTTGGTAAATCAACAAACATTGCCGCATTATTGACGAGTATATCCAAGCCACCAAACTTTTCCTCAGCCTCCTTCGCCATAGCTTCGCAAGCAGCCAAATCAGTGACATCACAGGGTAAACCAAGTGCCTCGCCACCTATGCTGGTAATCGCTTTCACTGTATCCGTCGTTTCTAGGACATCAGACACACAAACCTTTGCACCCTCTTTGGCAAACGCCATTGCATAGGCCGCTCCAAGACCTCGCCCGGCACCGGTAATCACCGCAACCTTATTTTCTAGCTGACCACTCATAATCACTCTCCTTTTAACATCTTGTGCATGGTCTGACCGGAAGCCCGTGCGCGAGCCACCCTAGACCATCATTATGGTTACCCATCATTCCTTCGGCGACATCCCGGATATCCGTAAAGCCCGAACCAATCAAAATTTTTGCAGCCTTCGATGACCTATTACCCGACGCACAAATTAACGAGATCGGTGTACCTTTATCCTCACCTACTGCTTTTCTCACCCTAGAAATAAAAACCGTTAACCCCCCTTTATCGTGAATTGATATTTCAATACCCCCGCTTGGAATACCCGTCATCCGCCATTCATTGACATGTCTAACATCAATCAGGGTCCGCGCTCCCGATTGCGCCTCTTTAAACGCTATCGGGGCATCAATTTTTATTCCTTCACTTTTAACAACTATCGAATTAGTTATAAAAAGGATAAATGAGATAATAAGGAATCTGGTCATTAGAATTTTAGGACTAACAATTAATTCGAATTAGCCTAACCGCAACAACTACCAAGGTAAATTGAAAGGATATTTATATGCCATTTTTCCCTTCGCTTCCGGCAGGCGCCGGCATAGGAGAACTTTTTAATATCAAACCTGGGCACCGCGAGGGGTTTGGAAAATTTTCTAAGGCTGTAATGCGAGGAAATTCTATTTTTTCCATAGCCGAGCGCGAACTCATTGCCGCTTTCACCTCATCGCTAAATTCCTGCGACTATTGCTACGGCGGTCACTCAGCCATCGCCCGCCAACATGGTATTGAAGAGTACGTCTTTGAAACACTGATAAAGGATATTGACTCTGCCCCAATCGAGGAAAAGTTCAAACCCGTATTACATTTTGTTCGTAAGCTAACATTGACCCCCTATAAAATGGTCCAGGCGGATGCCGACGCGGTATTCAAAGCTGGATGGGATGAAGAAGCCCTAGCGGACGCCATATGGATTTGCGCGCGCTTCAGCATGATGAACCGCCTGTCACTAGGTCATGGTCTGGATGCAGATCCCGCCGCTTTTGAGAGCCGGGCAAAGGAAATGTCATACGGAAAAGGTTAACTGTCAGCCGACAGATGGATCTAGGATAATTTTACCTGACAGGATTTCTCCTTCCATCATCTCGTGTGCGGCAGGTGCTTCACTCAGAGGAAATATTTTTTCAACCCTTGCCTTCAATCTACCTTCACTAGCCAACGTAACCGTGTCCTCGACATTTTGATCTGTGCTCCCGGTACTTCCAAAAATACGAATATTTTGGTGGTATAAAAAGGCACAATCGAGCTCTACCTTACCACCGCCATGGGCCCCGGCTGTCACCAAGCGCCCAAGTTTACGCAAACATTTTAATGCCTTCGGCCACGTGTCCGGGTTGGAGATATTTTCGAATACGAGGTGAACACCTTCCCCTCCCATATAATCTCTGACAGCCTTTGTTAGATCCTGCTTGGAATAATTAATGCCAAAATCCGCACCGTAATCACACCCTACTGATACTCTCTCGTCTGATCCCGCAGCTGCTATGACTGTCGCACCAGCCGCTTTGGCAATCTGTATTCCTGTCAGACCTAAGCCGCCTGCCGCTCCCATCACCAGAACAGTTTCACCTTTTTGTAAATTGCCAATATCAAACAACAAATGGTGTGCCATTGGACCGTGTCGCAAAACCGCAGCGGCTTCGGCAAATTGAAGATTTTCAGGAAGCTTTACGGCAACAGACGCAGGGACTTTCACGAGCTCAGCGGCACCGCCCCAACAACCAACACCGAGCATGGCGCTTTTTTCACATTGCTTGAAATCGCCAGCCTCACAACATTTGCACCCTAAGCAGGGTACCCGAGACAACAAAGCGACACGATCACCTGTCCTAATATTAGAAACACCAACACCGACATCAATTACGACACCCGCGGGATCAACTCCCCCGATATGCGGTAACGCGACACCACGCTGTGGTTGCTTGCCCGCCCGCACCGCACAATCGAGCACCCTATTCACTGTGACGGCATGAACTTGGACAATTATTTCCTGCGGCCCCGAAATTGGATCTTCGACATCTTCATATCGGAGCACCCCTGGTGGCCCAAACTCTTTATAGAGGGCAGCTTTCATTCTGCAGCGCGGACTGTTACAGACATCTCACCAATCAGATCGCATGCGCAATGCATTACATCACCCGGATGCACCTCACTTACTCCGGGAGGAGACCCTGTGAACAGATAGTCGCCGGGATGGATTGTGTAGAATTCTGAGGCAAATTCGATCAAACGTGGAACATCAAATATTAAGTCACTTGTGTGCGCATCTTGTTGCAACTTTCCATTCAGGTGAACGGTGAAAGGTACATTACTGGGATCAGGAATCTCATCGGCGGTGACCATCCACGGCCCAACCGGTGCGTAGCCATCACAAGATTTACGAAAACTGCGATCTTCAACACCACGCACAGTCATATCAAGACCGAGGGTGTACCCCGCCACATACTCCATTGCGTCCTCACGTTTGATCCGGCTTCCCGTCTTTCCAATAATGATTACAAACTCAACCTCGTGGTCATTGCGTCGATCAGGAAAACGTATTGCAACTCCTTCAGCAGATCCGACCACTGCGGAATTTGCTTTAAGAAAAATACCTTGATTTTGAATACCGGAGGGACGTCGTGGGCCTTTATCCTCACCTGTAATATGGGGCTGTGCAGCCATCTCCGCCACGTGGGCTTCATAATTTACAGGGGCTGCCATTGTTTTGCACTGACGCGCTATGGGCGGCAATAAATTTACCTCTGAAACAGCAATAGCCGGCGCATCTGCAGCTGCCGCCTCCATTCGCTCACGATACTCTGGCAATGCATCAATCACCGCATCTCCTTTCATATCATAAGCGGCATTGTTACGAATTTCAGTTTGGATGTCTGTGATATCTCGAATTGTTTCCTCAACCACTACCCCGAGCCTATCCTCATTAAAACGGCAAAGCTTCATTTTCGTTTCCCCATAAAAAATTTTTTTAGCAATACGTTTCTTCAAATATTCCATTGCTATTTAATCAGTGGTTAATAAAAAAGAAAATGCCCTTGCAAAAAATAAAACTCCAAGGGTTCTTAAATTGGATAAACTGACTTGGCAGTTTACCAATAGCGTATTAGCTTTAACGAAATTTACTGCACGACTAGCGCTAGAAATCGAGGACAAAATGACAGAACCACAAGTCACAGGATTACGAAGTATTGAATATAATGTGCCCGATCTCGTTAAAACGAGTAAATTTTACGAACAATGTTGGGGTCTCAAGAAGATAGAAGAAGTTAACGACAAACATTATTTGCGAGCAACTGGATCTGAGCACCACATTGTGGTGTTACACGAAGGTGGCAAGGCCAGTGTAAACCGGATCAATTTTGCAGCATCTGATGGGGAAACGGTAGATGGCCTTTACAATAAATTATCGGGTCTTGGAATTAAAACAAATGACAAGCCAGACCATATTAACGACCCAGGTGGGGGATATGGGTTTGGATTTACAGACCCCGATGGCATCCACTACACAATAACCTCTGACGTTGCTGTCCATTCAGATGCCGGCATGGAAGGTGACAGGCCCTTTAAGCTCAGCCATGTTGTTCTCAACTCCAGTAAAGTTGAAGACCAGACCGAATTTTACCGGGACGTTTTAGGTTTTCGTGTAAGTGACCGGACTGAGCGTATGAACTTTATCCGTTGTAGCCCCGACCATCACAGTGTTGCATTTGCTCATTCAGATGGTCCCTCACTAAATCACGCAGCCTTTGAAGTCCCAACTTTTGATGCATTAATGTGTGGTTCTGGGCGGATGAAACAAATGGGCTTTCCGGTACAGTGGGGTGTTGGCCGACACGGCCCAGGCAATAATGTCTTCGGTTATTTCTTTGAACCAAATGGAATGGTTATTGAATACACAGCCGAAGTTGAGCAGGTGGATGAAGAAACTTATCACACAGGAACACCAGAAGAATGGGCCAAGCGGGTCAAAGGACCGGATCGTTGGGGCTTTGCAGACCCGCCCTCGCCTCTCCTTAGACAGTGTATGGGTGGAGATCCACAAGCACCTGAGATCCAAAACTTTTGAGAGGGTAAAAAATTAGTGATTAAAACTAATAGCTTCACCCCTTGCATGCCCATTTGGCATCGCGTAGCCTCTTTGGCATGGGAAAGCAAAATAATTAATTTAATTTATTTTATCCCAACCCCAATGATGTCGTAAGTCGGTATCAAAAGGTTGTTATATTAATTGGTTTTAAGGGAGGTTTAACAACATGAATATTTTAAAGCATTCTGCGTTGGGTATTATGGCCGCGACTACCGTGGCTTTCGGCCTAAACGGAGCGGCGGACGCCCAATTTTATAAGGGCAAGCGTGTAAATATTATAATTAATTACAGTGCCGGCGGTAACACCGATATTCAGGGTCGTATGGTGATGCGTCATATGAAAAAATATATACCCGGCAATCCACGGTTGGTGTTCCGACACGTTTCCGGTGCTGGTGGCACTGTGGGTGCAAACTTCCTGGCGGAAGCTGGTAAGAAGAATGGCTACATGATGGGTGTTTTTACTATTCCAATCATGTCTCAGGTAATGAAAGCACCCGAGCTGCGTGCAGACCTTGCTGCATTCCACTATGTTGGAGCAATTGGCCAACAAACAATTTCACATATCCGAAAAGATGCAATTCCTGGCAAGACTATTAAGAACTGGAAAGACCTCCTCAATACCGACCACAAAATCCGAACCGGAGGCCACGGTCCAAGTAGTAGTAAGGATTTGCGGACAAGGCTCTTCTTTGAAGCACTGGATATTCCACTTAAACATGTCACGGGGTACAAATCTGGTGGAAAAATCCGGGCAGCAATCTTGAAAAATGAATTGGATATGACGGCTGACTCTCTCGCAGGTTACTTTGGTCGGGTAGTTGCGCAATTAATTAAACCTGGTATTTCGGTGCCTATCTGGCATGTGGGGACACCTGGACCAAATAACACTATCCTGCATTCGCCTTCTGTTGCAAAAAATATTCCAAGTTTTCAAACTGTTTACGAAGCTAAATTTGGCAAAGGAAAACGACCTTCTGCAAATATTTGGAACTCAATCAGAACTATAGCTGCAACCCGTGAAATGCTTCGTATTATAGTTTTTCGCAAGGGGACCAATCCAAAGGCAGTTAAAATTATGCGAGCAGCCTGGAATAAGACAACCAAGGATAAGGCCTTCTTAGCTGAATATAAAAAGGTCAACGGCAGTGTCTACACTGGTAAAAGCGGTGCGGATGCTCAAAAGTATGTAAAGTCAATTGTCGACGTCAATCCTAAGCTCCAAAAATTCCTTTTGGACTATGCTGACAAGGCAAGAAAATAATCTGCATATCATTATAGCGTAATTTTATGGGAGCACTCTATTGAGTGCTCCCTCTCTTGGAGATTATTTAGGGTACCTCCATGACATTTACCGAAGCAGTATTAGATGGTTTGAGGCTCGTCCTCATTTGGCCAGCTCCTGGCTATATGTTGTTGGGTGTAGCCATCGGTATGTTCTTTGGCGCCGTACCGGGTCTTGGTGGCTTAGTCGGTATGGCGATAATCCTGCCATTTACCTTTGGCATGGAGCCAAGTGTCGCCTTCGCGTTTATTCTGGGTATGTATGCAGTAACAACGACGGCAGATACATTATCATCCGTCCTTTTGGGGATACCGGGCACGGCTGCTTCACAAGCGACTATCCTCGACGGCTACCCAATGGCGCAGCGAGGTGAGGCATCGCGAGCCCTGGGGGCAGCCTACACGGTATCGATGATTGGCGGGGTACTTGGTGCAGTATTTCTAGCAATTTCTATCCCGATTGTCCGTCCCATAATTTTGGCATTTTCTGAACCAGAGCTTTTCGCTATGGCCGTTCTTGGTTTAACAATGGTCGCTTCACTCAGCGGTAAGTCTATTTTTAAAGGAACGGCTGCTGCTTGTTTTGGGTTGATGTTAGCTTGTGTCGGCTTCGCCGAATTTGGTGGCGTTCGACGCTACTGGTTTGAACAAAACTTCCTTCTCGAAGGCTTACCCATCGTACCTTATGTACTTGGCTTGTTTGCAATTCCAGAAGTGCTTGAACTGGCTGTTCGCAACACATCTATATCTCGTGTCCAACGTGAAGAAGTGGCTACGGGTGGTATTGTCAATGGCATGAAGGACGCCGCCAAGAACTGGTGGCTAGGTATTAGATGCACCTTTATCGGTGTATATGTCGGAATGTTACCCGGGCTGGGAGGCTCTATTGTGGACTGGGTAGCCTACGGGCACGCAGCACAAAGTGAAAAAAATAATGAAAATTTTGGTAAGGGTGATGTTCGGGGAGTTATAGCTCCAGAAGCGGCCAACAACGCCATGAAGGGTGGAGCACTGCTACCAACAATCGCCTTTGCAATACCCGGTAGTGCTTCAATGGCAATACTGTTGAGTGCCTTTTTTATCCAAGGGTTGGAACCCGGCCCTCAAATGCTCACAGACAAACTCAATATAACTTTTACACTAGTCTGGACGCTCGTCCTCGCGAATGTTGCAGGAGCGATAGCATTACTTCTTTGGGGCAGCCAGGCCTCAAAAATTACATACTTGCAGGGGCATATTATTTTGCCGGCGATAATGTTGGTAGTCTTTATGGGTGCCTGGGTGGGCAACGGCACTCTGGGCAACTGGATCGTTCTCCTTGTCTTTGGCTTTATTGGATATTTTATGAAACTAGGGGGTTGGCCCCGACCACCAATCGTTCTCGGGTTTGTTTTAGGGAAAATCATGGAAGAAGCTATGAACTTGTCTATGCAGGTGCATGGCTGGGGGTCATTTACCCGGCCCATCGTCCTCATAATTATTGCGTTGACTTTAATCACAGTCATTTACGCAGTTCGAAATCAACGGAAGAAAAAAACCGAACAAGAGGCCCGCAGAAGTGAGGCGGGGGACGCTGCACCAGAAGAGGAGTCTATGGTTGTAGAAGAAGGTGGAAAAGACTGTCCACCCGCATCTTGGCCTATAGCTGGTTTCCTTGTTGTTGTTTTTTCATATTGCTTTTATGAAGCTATTCCTTGGTCATTCTCACCGAAAGTATTTCCACAAACGGTAGCAACCGTGGGGGTTTTATTAGCAATTGGAGCGTTGGTTTATGACCTCAAAGGCCTATCAGCAATCAAGGCAGGAACCGCTGCATCTGATGTGGTTGGGATAGATAAGGCGTATGTCCTAAAAAGCCTTTATTTCTTGTCCTGGCTGTTAGGTATATTTGTGCTGACCCTGATTATTGGTCAGTTTCCCACTTTATTACTTTTTGTCATTCTCTATTTGAAAATTTGGGGAAAATTCGGCTGGAAACTTATATTGATTTACACAGGCTGCGCGGTGGCATTCCTATTAATCATGTTCAATGAGATCGTTCCGGTCATGTGGTATGAGCCATCCCATTTACCGTCATTATTCCTGTAAAATGCCGTTAAAGTGCTGTTTTTGTTGTTGAGCTATCAGAACTGGCAAGATAGAAAGCTGATCCAAATATTACCCCCCCACCGAGCCAAACCCATAAAGACGGTATCTCCTGAAAGACACCAAACCCGAGTGCCGCTCCAAATGGAAGACGCATAAACAGAAATGGAAACACTGCCGTTGCATCAGTAGAAGCAAACGCTCTACCTAAACACCTTTGATTCAATGTGGCAAACAACGCAATTACAGCCATCATAAAACATTCCCAAAAGTTCGGCCAATGCCAATCAAAAAGTGCACCAACCAGAATTATAGGTGTCATATAAATAGCATGGAAAAATACCACCTTATCAGGCGGATCCGACCTGGTTGCATATTTAAGTAACGTGCCACTCCCTGAGGCACAGAGGGCCGAACAAAGCACCAAAATAGCGCCAATACTAATATTTTCGAAGCCGGGTCGAATAATTATAAGTGCTCCCGCAAAACCAACAGAAAGCGCCAAAACTCTATTTACCCGGAAAGCTTCACCTAAAAACAACATAGCGAGCAGCATTCCAAAAAGGGGAGTAGTAAATGTAAGGGCCTGCGCATTAGCAATTTCCATCAACGCAACACCGGGGAAAAAAAACATTACGAACCCTGCCCCGGTCATGCCCCGAGCAATAAAAGCCTTATGATTTTTTGATTGCCAAATGCTCGGTCCCGTTTTTATTGCATACGGCACCATCAGTAAGAATGCGAATAAAGCCCGAAAAAATCCAATTTCAAGAGGGGGTATATCAGTGGCCAGTATTCGAACGCACAAGGCCATCAGCGCAAATGAAATACAGGCCAGGCACATCCACACCGCACCACGCGCTGTGCCCGGAAGTTTTTTGAAAAATGAGGCAATAGTATTCAAAAAAAACACCTACTATAATTTTATGGCCTCATTTTTCTCCTAAAACTTATAGCGTCTTACGAGCCATCCATCATCGCGCTATAACCGCCGTCAACAAAGAGGTTTTCGCCATATATAAATGAGGCTTCATCGCTTGCCATGAAATTAACCGCAGCTGCGAGTTCCTCCGGTAGTCCCGGCCTGTGTAGCATATTCGTTACATAACGATCCGGGTCAAACTCCTGCTTCCCGACCGGAGATCCAATACGATTTGGTACAACTGAATTTACGCGTATGCCATATTGAGCGTATTGTGATGCTATTGCGCGGACGAGGTTCGCGACCCCACCTTTTGCCGCGCAATATGCCACGGCACTATCGCGACCCTTAAATCCCGATGTAGAACCAATATTAACAATGACGCCGCCGTTCCCCTGCTCAATCATCTGCTCCCCAGCATATTTGCATGTCAGAAATTGGCTAGTCAGCGTGACGTCAATTGTTTTTTGAAAATCAGCCAGAGTGCATTCCCGTATGGTTAAATTATCAGATATCGCGACGTTATTAATCAATGTATCTATACGACCAAAGGCATTTACAGTTTCTGAGATCATATTCTTCACAGAATCTTCTTCAGCAACATTCGCTTTAATGAAGATCGCGCAATCTGGTTTTGAAACATTGATGGCATCTGCAACCCCTTGCCCTCGATCGTCTAGGTCGACAACCGCGACTTTGGCCCCTTCTTTAACAAAAAGTTTTGCAGTTTCCTCCCCAATATTCCGACCCGCGCCGGTAACGATTACGACTTTGTCCTGATGTCTCATAGGCCTCCCCCTCATTCGCAGTTTAATTTTAGTTCATGGCGCGGATTGAATAGATCACCCCTCCCAAAGTCAATGGACTGCGATGAATTACTCCCCCCAACCAGCCCATAGATTTCTTTGTCCTCTGGCGCCGTTTGAATTGGTGGTGTAAAACCAGTGATACTAACTGAAAAACAAATGCTTCTTGAAAGCCTTCCCCGTAGTTATTTTGGGGACAGTTTAGGAAGCTGACGGAGAAAAAGATGGACGACACATCAGGTTCGGGTTTGACAAATGACCATGCAAGCTACCGTGGCTTGCGGGATTGGATTGAAAAAGTGGATGGGTTCGATGAACTGCTTCGCATAGACAATGCCAGCTGGGATGCTGAAATGGGAAGCATTACTCAGATGATGACAGAGAAAAGTCGTGGGAATGCCCCTGCTTTACTATTCGATAACATACCCGATTATGAACCTGGTTATCGTACATTATATGGCTCATTATCATCAGTCCGGCGGGTAGCCTTAACACTCGGGTTACCCCTGGCTTTTGACCGTAAAGTTGACATCGTTCAACGCTATTACAACCGCATGCAGAATATGCAGCTGATCCCTCCTAAGATGGTAGAAATTGGCCCTGTCATGGACAATATTTTAACGGGTGACGACATCGATGTCTTAAAGTTTCCTGTGCCCCGGCATCACGAGAAGGACCAGGCCCGCTATATTGGAACCGCCAACTGTGTCATTTCAAAGGACCCAGACAACGGATCGTATAACGTTGGTACCTACCGTAACCAGGTTTACGATTCAAAAACTATCGGCTGTCAGATCACTGAGGGAAAGCACGGACGAATTCATCGGGATAAATATTTTGAACGCAATGAGGAATGCAAATTTGTCATTTTGGTTGGTGAAGACCCTTTATTGTACATGCTATCAGCAAGTCCTTTACCCGACGGTATTTGTGAACTGGACTTCGCAGGAGGTCTTCGTGGGGAAGCCATCGAATGTATAGAAGGTCCTTACACCGGATTTCCTATCCCTGCAGACGCGGAGATCGCCATAGAGGGTGTGGCACGACCAGGCAAGGTAAAGCAAGAGGGTCCGTTTGGGGAATGGATGGGCTATTACTCTGATGATTCGGTGCCGCGAGCCTATGTCGAAATTAAAACAATTTTACACCGAAATAACCCAATTATCTGCTGCGCGCCTCAGCATAAGCCAGTCGATGAAACTGGGTTGCTTAAAGGTATCGCAGGTGCAGCAGAAATTTGGAGAGCGCTGGAAGCCTGCGGTCTCCCTGATATTAAGGGGGTTTGGAACCATGAGGGTGGACCTGCAACAAGGTTCACTGCGATCCAGATAAGGCAACGCTATCCAGGTCACGCAAGAAACGTCCTGCATGTCGCATCAAACTGTCAGGGTGGTGCCTATGCGGGCAAATGGACAGTAGTGGTCGATGATGACATAGATGCGGGCGACCTCGATCAGGTTCTTTGGGCAATGAGTACTCGTTTTGACCCTATCGTTGATATTGACACAATTCAAAAGGCTTGGGCATCCGGTCGAGATCCGCTTGTCCAACCTGGAAATTTCAATAGTCGTATCCTAATTGATGCCTGTATTCCTTACGACCAATATTTGAAGGGAACTTTCCCCCAAGTGGTCGATGTAAGCGACGATTTGCGAAAAAGAATGAAAGAAAAATTCAACCACCTTCCCTTCCCTCAAGATTAGAAGGACAAAGTTTTTTTGGTTAAACAGCTCTGCCAATAAGTAAATAAATAAACTTTGAGAAAGAGGCTATGGACGTGCACGATTTAGGTTTTGAACACATTAGTATGACACCCGAGCAAGAACAGGATCTTGCAGATACAATTTGGAAACAAGACAATGTTGAGCTGACAACTGTTGGCGTCGATGTTGGGTCTTCAACATCGCACCTGATGTTTTCTAAGGTACATCTTCAACGCCTTGCGGAAGGCCTATCGAGCCGTTTCGTTGTAGTAAATCGACAAGTTTTATGGCGATCGCCAATTCTATTAACACCCTATCGCCCTGACTACACGATTGACGCAGAGGAACTCAAATGTTTTTTTGGCGATGCCTATAACGATGCAGACCTAACGCCAGAGGATATCGATACGGGTGCGGTTATCCTCACGGGTGAAGCGCTTAAACGGAATAATGCCCGCGCTATAGCAGACTTATTCGCGGAAGAATCCGGTAAATTTGTCTGTGCATCAGCAGGACATAACCTCGAAGCTTTAATGGCGGCCAACGGCTCAGGCGCAGTAGCCCTTTCCAGACAGGATCATCAAACCATCCTCAATATTGATGTCGGCGGTGGTACGGTGAAATTAGGCCTTTGTCATGGCGGCCGCTTGATGGCCACATCGGCCTTCGCCGTTGGCGGACGACTCATTGCTTTCGATGACGACGGAAAGATGATCCGTATCGAAGGGCCGGCAGAGCAGGTAGCTGATGACGTCGGTATTTCCTTAAAACTTGGGGATACGCTAACTAAAGAAAATAGGAAAAAAATTGTCAGTCGCATGGTAGATGTCATTGTCTCCTATGCCACCCGCAACCCCACTGATGACCTGTGTAAAGCACTCTTACTTACAGAGATGCTGCCTACAAAACCTAGTATTGATGGGATAACATTTTCTGGAGGCGTCTCTGAATATATTTATCGGCGCGAAGAAGAGGATCGTGGTGACCTGGGCAAGTCTATCGCTCACGATTTACGCCATGCACTCGCTGACAAACGTATCCCTGAAACAGTATATGACCCCGGCCATGGGATAAGGGCGACAGTGGTTGGTGCTTCCCAATTCACGGTGCAGGTAAGTGGGAATACAATTTTCTTGTCCGAAAAAGAAAAGCTTCCTGTACGAAACGTACCCGTTGCTAGCCTAGATATAGACTTATCAGGGGATTTTACTGCCAAAGATGTTTCAACAAAAATTTTTGAGGCATTAACGCGTCTCGATATAGTAGAAGGTGGAGACAGGGTTGCAATTGCCTTTAGGTGGGGCGGAGACCCATTACATGCAAGGCTTTATGCACTAGCTCAAGGCATTCATCAGGGGCTCCCAAAGACTGTCGCAGACCCTGACTTGCCAATAGTCATCATGATGGATGGTGACGCGGGTCGGACCATCGGAAATATTCTCGTTAAAGAACTGAATGTTAAAGGGGAAGTTATTTCAGTAGATAATGTTCAATTACGGGACTTCGATTTTGTAGACATTGGCGAATTTATGCCTGATACGCAGGTGGTCCCCCTAATCATCAAATCGCTTCTATTCACCGGACCAGGCCAGGAAAAATAGGGTTGATATGACCGCTTTATCTGCTCTATTTATCGGGTTTATTTTGGGGCTCCGGCATGCACTTGATGCGGACCATATCGCAGCTGTTGCGGCGCTTGCCACGCGATCCCGTTCTATTAGAGAAACAGTTAAGACGGGTATCGCATGGGGTTTTGGCCATTCGGCAACACTGCTAACGGTATGCCTAATCATAATAATTCTTCAAATTCCTTTTCCGAAAAATATCGCGGGCGCACTTGAATTTCTTGTGGGGTTAATTCTGATTTGGCTTGGAATAGATGTTATTTTTAGAGTTATACGCAAACGTATTCATGTGCATGTGCATGCGCATGTTGATACCGGTAGCCATATTCATTTTCATAGTCACCTAAATGAGCCTGATCATACCAAATCAATCCACGACCACGAGCATCACTCGAACCCATCATCCCGTGCACTGTTAATTGGTGCTATGCATGGGCTTGCGGGCTCTGCCGCATTGCTTCTCTTGTCCACAAGCCAGAAAACCTCAATTTCAGAGGCTATTATTTACGTTATTTTATTCGGGGCCGGTTCAATAATTGGGATGGGTATTTTATCAGCAATAATAGCCTGGCCATTTATGGCCAGTGCTCGTAAGGGAATAAATATATTTAAAAATTTTAATTTATTCATTGGAGGCTTTACTGCTCTTGTTGGTACCTTGGTCACATTCCACTCATTTAACCATGTAAAAGAATTACTTACTAACCTATAGAGAAATATGATGCCCCAGTTTCAAATTCTGAACCTTGCTGATGCGCCGGTTACCCCGATGAAAGGTAAACGCGGGACACAGAAAAGATTGATCAACGCCGATATAGGAGCAGAAAAAGTAGACGTACATTTAAATTGTCTTGACCCGCGGGAACCGGGTGGAAGTTATCACCATCATAGCAACGCTGATAACGTTTATATCGTCAAAAAAGGCGAGGGGCAGTTAGTCGTGGAAGGCACAACATACACGATCAAAGAAGATGATATAATATATATACCTGCTGGACAAAAACATTCGCTGACAAATATCAGCAACTCGCCCTTCGAAATTTTTGAGATCTATTCACCAGCGGGCAAAGAATTTGATTTTGTTATTGACGATTAATTTCCTAATGGGGGTTCTATCCCGTTTGGCCAGCCGTCAACTTCATGAAAATCCTTTCCAGCCGGTGCGTAAATTTCGATAATTTTGCAAGCTATATCCTTACGCGCATTGGTGGCCGTATGAACAATTTTAGGCGGAATAAACCCAATTTCACCTATATCCAACACGTGACGTTCCCCACCCTCAATACAGACTTCTAGCTGCCCATCCATCACGATATACACATTTTCCGCTTTTTCATGATAATGAATTTCGCCCCGGCTAGCGCCGGCCTTAATAACATTGACGTGGACATCTACATTACTTGAACCTACTGCGGGATCAACGCAGCCGAAGACCGTGCCGCGATCATAAGGTAATTTGCGCGTTGGGGCGTCAAGTATCTTTAGTTTATAGAATTTGATTTTATGTTGCATTATTTTTACTCCGCCAATCAAGTTTGGAAACAACCTAAATACTCATAGACAGTGCCTTAATATTGACACACGTCCCATCATCGCCCAATTTATTTCGGGAAATATTAAAGTCGACAAGGAGAAAAACATGGGATTTGAGGTGATTGAAGTCCCTGATTTACCACCACCCGGGCAATTCACCCATGTTGTAAAAAAGGGTAAGATGGTCTTTATTTCGGGTCAAACCGCCAACGAGGAAGCTGAGGCGGGTAACCTTGAACCAGAAGCCCATGCGGAGCGGGTTTTTGGTTATCTTAAAAGTGCTATTGAAGCCGCCGGTGGAAATATTTCAGACATTGTAAAAATAAATATCTTTTTGACAGACCTTTCCCAGTTCCCGGCAATCCTTGAATGGCGTCCAAAGTTTTTTAGGGAACCTTATCCTGCTGCAACGTGTTTAGTTGTTGATTCCATGGTGAAGCGAGATTTAATTATGGAAATCGAAGCTATCGCAATACTCGATTAATCTGAATTCCAAGGAAAAGTTTATGTCCGTTAATGAAGGTGTACTTTTTATTCCCTATGCCGATACCGTCGAGCTGCTCACCGCTAAAGAAGCTCTCGAAATTGCTGAAAATACATATCGAATGCAGGGCGATGGCACAGTTATGGCATCAACACCACCAAGTTTTAAACTTGATGTAGGCGAGCCGTTTCATAATCACTGGCATGTAAAGTGTGCATTACTGAAAGAAATACCAATCACAGGCGTTCGCCTTTACAACTACTTTGATGACGGCAAACGGAATACAGTCGGCCAGCTGGAATGTGGACGCTACATAATCCTAGCGGATCCAAATACTGGTACGAACAAAGCGATTATTGAAGAACACTGGACTTACGCTATTCGCAGCGCAGCAGCGACTACACTCCCTCTAAAATGGTTAGGCACTAAAAATCCTAAAGTCATTGGTATAGTTGGTGTAGGAACGATGGCAACCAACGCTCTACGGTGCTTGGTAGAACTCTATGATGGCATTGAGGAAATCCGTTGTACATCGAGAAGTCCAGAAACACGCAATGCATTTGCGGACAAATGGTCTAAAAAGCTTGGCATAAACGTTATTGCCAAAAACTCAATTGAAGAGGTTGTAACCGACGCCGACATTGGGGTCGGAGGGACCACCAGTGATGAAATAATGTGCCGAGAATCTTGGCTTAAGCCTGGGGCAACGTATGTCTCTTTTTCGCGCCGGGAATTTGACCCCGCTGGTTGGCCTTTAATGGATAAGGTGGTCGTTGATAGTTGGGAAATGAACATGTTAATGAAACATTTTCGTGCCACGGCGGAAGCTGGCATTTTTAGCCAGGAACAGCTTCACGGAGAAATTCACCAACTTATCCGTGGGGAGATCAATGGTCGAGAGAGCGATACGGAGCGCAATCTTATCCATACTACTGGCCTGGTGGCTCATGATATAGCTATGTGTCATTACGTATATGAAAAGGCCCTTAAGAAGGGTGTAGGCATGAGACTGCCCTTTACAGGTAGCGGCAGCCCAGGTCCGATTGATTAAAGGAAGCAGATAAACTATGTCCAAGAATATTGCTCTAACCCTGGCTTGCGGTGACTATGCAATCACTCGTCCATTGATTGATGGTATTGTGAAACCTGACGGTATCGATTTGACCGTACTCACCGATATGGACTCAACTACCAGACACTGGCGGTTTTACAATAGTCAGGTTTTTGATATGGCGGAGGCTTCTTGCTCTACATACCTCGTTGCCAAGGATCAAGACAAGCCATTCGATGCAATCCCGGTTTTCCTCCACCGTCGGTTCCGGCACGGCTTCGTGTTCATAAATACAAAGGCGAATATAAGAGAACCCAAAGACCTGATTGGTAAAAAGGTGGGTATAAAGCACTGGCAGGTCACTGCTATTTTGTGGATGAAAGGTATTCTTGAGCATGAATATGGCGTGCCACATCGATCTATTGATTGGTACCAGGAGCTAGACCAAGACATCCCTGTCGATTTACCAGA
>CAZCKO010000010.1:0-50218 GCA_964499275.1 uncultured Rhodospirillaceae bacterium | reverse complement strand
AACACACCTGCAAACTCTTCGCACCTACCCCCCCTAACCTTCTTAATAGGTTGCGGGAACCCCTAACCTGAGTTAGGTCCATCTGACAAAATAGGAAAGGACTGACCTGTGCAACCACTTGACCCAGAACAACTTAAATTTGTTGAAATTCTTGCTAAGCTCATGTTGGAAAATGAGGTGTTCAAAGAAGAGTATTCCGAAAAAGACTTTAATGAAGTAATTGACTGGCTCACCAAACTTCGTACCCAGATAGATATTACAATTGAAGCGCTGCAGGACCAGGGACCTAGTAAATAAAATTACAGCAGAAGCCTGCTTACGGAAAAGCTATTCCACCATTCGCAGCAAATGTCTGGCCGGTAGTAAACTCCGCATCGTCCGAACACAGAAACAGCATGAACCCGGCGTATTCATCCATCGTTGCGGGGCGCTGAACAGCCTGCTGTTTTGCCAAATTTTCAAACATCGCTCCTGATACCGATGGTCGTTCCACTTCTGTTTCAACAGCACCAGGCATAAAAAGGTGGGCAGTAATATTCCATTCCCCGAGCTCTTTTGCCATAGATCGTGTCATACCGATCATTGCCGACTTTGACGTTATATAATGCAAATAATTCGGGCGACCTGTTGGTACCGTGGTTGATGCAATATTAATGATGCGACCCCATCGACGTTCCTGCATTGCCGGGACAACCGCACGGGAACAAAAAAATGCCCCATCGATATTGACCCTCATGGCCGATTGCCATTCTTCCACTGGCAACTCCCAAAAGGGAGCAATTGTAATTTGTGAGAAAACTGCCGCGTTATTAATCAAACAATCGATACGGCCAAAAGCAGACAGCGCGGCTTCCGCCATTGCACTTGCATCAGCCTCACTAGCGACATTAGTCCTAATGCTAATGGCACGCCCGCCTTTTTGTTCAATCTCTTTAACAACCCGGTGACCATTTTCTTCATTAATCTCCGCAATTACTGGTATCGCACCCTGTGCCGCAAATTCATGGGCATAGGTACGTCCGAGTGCCTGACCACCACCCGTTATGATTACAACACGGTCTTTCAGACTTGGATAATGAGCTGTCGGCACGATATTTCTCCTTCGCTTATTTTTCTAAATTTTTAAAACGTTATTAAAGCTTTCTCTAGGGCCTCACGAACCAGTTTAGGCAGTGGTTTTGAAGCCTGATTTTTGGGATCAAAATATACAGAAGTGACCTCAGCTGTTGCAATACAGCGTTCTCTATCAAAAACACTCTGGGCGAGGACGAAAGAAGAATTACCTATATTAACTACCACAGTTCCTACATCGATGGTGGCGGGATAGGACAAGGCACCATGATACGTCGCCGTAAATTTTTTAATCGCAAATCCTTTTAGAAGTTTTTCTCCCAAACCAACCATGTAATCATTTCGGAGAGCTATCCGACCATCCTCAAAATATTGATTAATGGCACCATTGTTAACATGGCCATTAGGATCAAGATCACTATATCGAACAATGTCTTTTGTCCATGTGCGGTAAATAGACCTGTTTATTAAATCGGAATCTGACATACTTTTTAAGTAAACCCTTTCTCATAGAGCGGATGAAGTGTTGCACAAATTTCCTCTGACAAAGGACCCATCTCCACAGCTTCACAGGCTTCTTCCAAGTGAAAGATATCGGACAAACCAATGATTGCCGTCGACACAGCTTGATTGGAGAGTACGAAACGGACTGCCGTCTGCGCTCGGGTCTCCGACCGAACACCAATAGTAGAAAATACCGCGTCGGCGTGACTGGCCTCGGTTTGCGCATCAGTATTTTCTGTCAGGATGCTCTCCCGTCCAGTTCGAACTGTTGTCGCTAAATAACTTGCCGCAAATATCCGAATAGCCATGATCGCCATTTTTTGAGCAACGCAAGCTCTCATGACCCCGGCTCCGTTATAGCTCTGCCAATTTTGGGGTTTAACGTCCCAACCTGAAGAGGGGTTAATCAAATTATAGTAGACCTGGGCAGCGTCAAACCGCCCGCTATTAATGACTTCGATGGTTGAAACATTGTTGCCCAGCGCTGTTAGACCCATAAATCTAATCATCCCCCGATCACGCAATTTTTCCATACTGTCAGCGATACCATCCCGACGTAGTACGTCATCAATAGAAATTGTTCGCTCTGAAGCCTCGGGGGTGATTAAGCTATGAATTTGTAATAAATCAATTTCGTCACGCCTTAACCTTGAAAGGCTCTCAGTTACACTTCTCTCAACCTGACTAATCACACTTTCAGACGACCGAAAATTAATCCTTACCTTGGTAGAGACCAGAGGCTTTTCAGGTATATCAACTAAAATGGCACCGAGTGCTTTTTCGGATTTTCCATCTCCGTATTGGGGGGCGGTATCAAACCAGTTAACTCCAAGGTCAATTGCTCGCCTGACCGCGTCGTATCGTATATTTTCATCGGCATCGATCAAAATGCCACCTGAACGCCCTCCCCCAAATGCAACCTCGGAGACTTCCAATCCAGTTTGACCAAAACGACGCAGTTTCATTATTGGTGACGCTCCTGTAAATTTTGTACCTCAATGCCTGAGATAGAGCTTTAAAACAACTGTTAGGAATAATTATGCCAGACACAACCCCAACACTTAAATTAACCTCCGAAGGTGCGATGAAAATTCTTCAGGCCGCAATAAAAAAGGCGAATGAGATGAATGTTCCCCAGTGTATTTCTGTTGTTGATTCAGGGGGGCATTTGTTGGCTTTTTTCCGAATGGATGGAGCGTTCGTGATGTCTAACACCTCATCACGCCGCAAGGCTGAAACCGCGGCAGCCTATGGTATTCCCACCGGTGATATTCCCGAAGGAATAGATATAAAATTAGCGATTGTCACAAATGGTGAACGCGTTAATTTACCCGGCGGTTTACCCTTGATTATCGAGGGACAAGTGGTAGGAGCCATAGGTGTCGGCTCAGGCACGGGTCAACAGGATTTGGAAGTCGCCAAGGTTGGGCTATCAGCTTTAGACGGAGCGCAAAACTTCGATTGAGATCAGGCCTCCAATAAGTTTGGCGCAACTTCATCGACAAAAAGACCAACAGAAGTTTGGGACTCATCCAACGACATGTCGCCAAAAACAAATTGTCCTACCAGATAATTGGCACCTGAAATGGTTAACTCTCGCTCCAGAACTTCGGCGACCGTTTCAGGTGAACCGGCTACTGCACGACCCTCCGCGGCTATTGAATCAAATTCAGCGGGTCGCTGATGACGTGGCTTGGTCGTACCACGATAATCAAATAAATAATTAAAGCTTTGATGCCAGACCGGATAGCTGCGACGCGCTACATCCAATGCCTGTTGATCGGTTTCACCAACAACAATAAATCGTCCTATACCTATCTTGGGTTCTTCTAAATTAACGTGACGATTACCTTTCCTGGCAGACTTGTAAGCGGTAACCATTTCACCTGTCTCCGCAGCGGAATCCAGACTAATAACATTAAGGCCTTCTGCCCCCGCACGTGCAGCGCTATCCAAGGCGTGAATACCATACCAAATTGGGGGATGCGGTACCTGCCTGGGTTCCAATGCCACAGGCACATCTTTGAGCTTAAAAAATTTTCCTTGGTAATCAACATGACCACTTTTTAATGCCATCAAAATTATATCCAGTGATTCCAGGTAAATTTCTTGTGAGTCTTTGGGATCTCGACCAAAAATATCAATCTCGATTGGAGAGGCTCCCCTGCCAAATCCTAGGTCCAGACGACCTCTACTCATTTGGTCAAGCATACAAATCTCTTCTGCAAGCCTCAGTGGATGATATAGCGGCAAAGCGTAAACCATCGGACCAAACCGCAGATTTTTAGTGCGTTGTGCCACAGCCGCAAGAAAAACACTGGGCGACGGCGCCATCCCAAGCGGTGTCCCGTGATGTTCCGCTAGGTGATAACCATAAAACCCTGCCCGATCGTACATTTCTATAATACGCAGTCGCATCTCATAATAGGCGTCAAGCGGCATATCACCGCGATCGAGATGGTCAAAAACACCAAATTGCATTAATTACTCCTCAACATATTTATTAATACTGATGTTAAACCCAGGGGCTCACGGTCCCCAACTACAAAATGTTCTAAATTATGAGTGCCTCTTGTATAACATTACCATCCCGCACGATTTTACCTAAATTAAATGGGAAACGTTGATATGTTGAATAGCAAATATGAATTAATTGCCGGCCATCAAATACATTACTGGGAGGGAGGCAGTGGGTATCCAGTCCTCATGTTACACGGTGTAGGAGCCGGTACATCTAGTTTAGGTAATTATGGGCCGGTACTCGAGGCACTTTCGGAGCGATGCCATATCTATGCTCCTGACTTAATTGGCTTTGGAGAGTCAGAACGGAAAAGGACACGGCCATATTTTGATTTTGAAATATGGATCCTACAAGCTACTGAAATAATTGATAAATTCATGCCTTCTGGAGAATGTGGCCTAATAGGTCATTCTCTTGGCGGGGCTTTAGCTCTTAAAACAGCAAGCTATAATCCAAAAATTACCCGGGTTTTAACATCAAGTACCATTGGTTCAGCCTACAAGTTTAATGATTCTCTTGATAAAATTTGGACCTTCCCAAAATCTAAAGACGATTTACGCACTAGTATGGCCTATATGGTCAGCAACCCCGCCGCACTCACCGAAGAAATGCTGGACAGGCGCTGGAACCTCCTCCAGGCAGACGGTTATGCGGATTATTTCGAAGATATGTTTGCGCCACCCCGCCAAAGATTCATTGACCAAGCGGTATTAACAGAAACGGAATTGGCGGCAATAAAAGCTAAAACTGTAATGTTGCATGGCCGTGATGACCGCCCATGCCCTCCCGACCTAACCACGATGGTCATTGCTTCTTTTCTTAATGATGCTGACGTCCATTTACTTGGAAACTGTGGTCATAACCTGCCAAGCGAGCGAACAGATGACTATCTGGCTATCGCACTCGACTTATTTTCCAAGGAAGTCTCCTAATGAGGTTTATCAAAGGAAAAATATAATGATCAGACTATATGCTGCTCCTACTACTAACGGTATCCGGGCAAAAAATATGCTAGAAGAATGCGGCCTTAGTTATAAACTTATTCCCGTCGATATGAAGGCTAAGGAACACAAAACGACAGGATTTCTCTCTATGAATCCAATGGGAATGACAGCGGTAATAGTGGATGAACAGGGTCCCGGCATTCAGAAAGGACAGAATTTTGATGGCTGAATGGATGGAAACCCACCGCGCCGTAGTGCACCCATGGCACTGTGATGTCCTTGGGCATATGAATGTCCGATGGTATGCACATTTATTCGATGATGCAGAGTTTCACCTGTGGTCCAGTATTGGATTGAGTCACGCTACGTTAAAAAAAACCGGGGTTGTAACAGTCATTGCCAATACCAATACGGACTTTTTACACGAAGCTTCAGCAGGAGAACTCTTAACCATCGAAAGTGCTTTTACTAAACTTGGCACCAAGAGCCTTGTGATCAGTCAACGTATGACTAACTCTGAGAATTCTAACTTGATAGCTAGACAAGAGGCGGTATGTGTCTTCTTCAACATGCAGAACCGCCAGGCCGCTCCAATGCCAGACGACATTCGTTCAAAGCTCGAAACTGTTTTAATCGATAGCTAAAAAGCATTAAGAAAAAATAGGAAGGAGAGATTGAAACGGCACTCTATGAGTATTTAGATCATATTTAAGCGGCCATCTACCCGGTTTGAGTGATTGAAGAGTGATACAGGTAAGCAACTAACCTTTATCACTGGAACTCTCTCCAAGAATTTCCTTAGCCTTGAAATAAGTTAGAACCGGATACATCGCTGAAAACATCGCCAAGGCTAACCCTATGTAACCTTCCCGATAGCCCCGTTTAAAAACATAAGACTGTAAAAATCGACTAAAAAACCTCCTAAAAGTTCCTAATCCGGTAGGAACCAAGCCAGCTGTAACAGCATCTAAAGCAGCGGCAGAACTGTAACGGTTCAATCTCTCGTACATCGATGTTAGGTTTTGATCAACAAAATGATTGATCCCAGCCCCCATTTCACCCCGTTTTCCAAGCAAAGAAATTTTTGGATGTACAGTGCCGCTATGCCACGTCTTCATGCCCTTTCGAAATAATGCGGCTTTGCCTCCAACCCCGTTATAGGCTCCCCAGCCGTATTTCACATATTTTCCCCCTACAAAATTCTTGAATGGGATTATGAAATAATCCATTTGAGTTTTAGGAAGTGTATTAGTTATTTCTGCAACCAATTCATCGGTCAAATTCTCATCCGCATCAAGCTCTAAAATCCAATTCCCGGCACATGCCTCAATCCCTGTATTCCGGCGGTCACCCTCATCCGGCCAGGCACCCTTGATGAGTTTGACGCCGAATTTTTCAGCAATCATCGCCGTCTGGTCTGTCGACCGATCCAGTATCACTACTATCTCATCAGCAAACCTACCGCTCTTTATACAATCTGCGATTTGATGTTCTTCATTGTGGGCAACAATCAGCACAGAAACATTAATTCCAGGCACCAGAAACTCCAAAATTTAACTTATCCATAATTTGGTTCATTATCTCAGATTAAAACTCGACATGTGAAATTTATCTATTTTGTTGTTATTAAAGCCTCTCAAATACTTAAGATCGAACTCTAAAAGGGGTAGTGTGTATAAAATAGGTTATGTATGTTCACATAATAAATTTTTAGCGCAACATACAACTTTCAGGAGTTGCCACAGTGAAGGCAAAAAGAAATCTCGCACAACGCCTTCTTGATAGGTATTTTTATAAAAATTATGCCCGTAATCTTCTTTATGAACTGCAATTGAGGGCACGCTCGGAATCTGCCGATTTTGTCCAAAAGGAGATGCCAGAGGCACAAATATTTCGGACCCATCGGGACATTATCCGTTTTGCGGTTAAAAACGCTCCGGAGGACGGCCTTTTTCTAGAATTTGGAGTAGCAACGGGTAACACTTTGGCCGAGATAGCGTCTACAGTACCTAAAGGCAAAACAGTTTTTGGGTTCGACAGTTTCGATGGCTTACCGGAAGACTGGTCTGGACACGTTGAGACGGGTGAAGCCTTCAAGCAAAAGGAGCTACCCACTGTGCCGGCGAATGTTAAATTGATACCGGGTCTCTTCAACGAAACATTACCGACGTTTACATTAGAAAACCGTGAACCAATCAGCTTTGTCCATATCGATTGCGATCTTTATAGCTCTACCGCAACAATTCTAAAAAATATTGGCTCACGATTTCAATCAGGAACGATGATACTTTTTGACGAGTATTTTAATTATCCCAGTTGGAAGCTGCATGAGCATAAGGCTTGGGTAGAGTTCTACCAAAATTCGGGAACCAAATTTAAATATGTTGGGTTCACGGCATCAGATGGGCGCGTCCTTGTTAGAGTCGACTGAATGGTGCCCCCCGCCAGAATCGAACTGGCACTCCCTTACGAGAACTAGATTTTGAGTCTAGCGCGTCTACCAATTCCGCCAGAGGGGCATTTTCAACCGTAGGCGCAAAATGCCTAACTTTGAGGTGGTTAGTCAAGCGCAGTCGTTTATGAGTAAATTATTTGATGAGCTTGCGCCAATCCTGTTTAGTCGTTAGACCGGCCTTAATTTGGTAACAAATTCTCATCTATTGGAAGGTGAAATTGTTAAAACGGTCCTACAATTGGGTAATGTCATTTTCAGGTCGTCCCAGTGCTGTCTGGGCATTGGCCTTTGTTTCGTTTATCGAGAGTTCTATTTTCCCGATCCCCCCGGACGTCTTATTGATACCGATGGTCCTCGCCGCGCGTTCTCGTTGGTTAGCCATTGCAATGATTTGCACGATTGCCTCAGTTTTAGGAGGGTTAGTTGGCTATGCCATTGGATATTTCTTATACGATGCTATTGGCAGGACACTACTGGAGTTTTATGGCTACTCTGCACAATTTATGAGTTTTCAGCAGCGTTATAATGACCTCGGTGCTTGGATCGTTTTTGTAGCTGGCACCACACCGTTTCCATATAAGGTAGTTACCATTGCCAGCGGTGCCACACAACTGGACCTTACAACGTTCACAATTGCCTCAACGCTCGCACGCGGCCTCCGGTTTTTTTTTATTGCGGCATTGTTATTTTGGCTTGGACCGCCAATCAGGCACTTTATCGAAAAACGATTAGGTCTGATGTTGGGGGTATTCGTTATTCTTTTGATTTCTGGCTTCGTCATACTAAAATATCTCGTTTAATGAATAATTTAGCTCTACCTTGTGCGCCATAAACACCATTTTTTAATTATGATGAAATTACCCAGATCAGTATTACTCAGCCCCCGTAAGGTGATAATAGTTACAGCGATCACCTCCGCCAGTTTACTCCTAGGCGTGTTTATCTTGCAGTATTTCGTTGGTATAAAACCATGCAGCCTTTGTATAACGCAACGTTGGCCCCATGCCTTGGTATTAATGCTGAGTTTGTGCGCCCTACTGCCCATAATGGCTAAGTTTAGACGTCCCATTTTAGCATTAATTAGCCTGGCATTTGCGACAACTGCGAGTGTTGGAGCCTATCATCTCAGTATTGAGTTTGGATGGGTCACAGGACCCGCTACATGTTCAGGTAATATCACCGGAGACACTGTTGAAGAACTTCGCCGCCAACTAATGGCGCAACCTTTTACAAAATGTAATGATATAGCGTGGTCCTTGTTTGGAGTTTCTCTTGCGGGCTATAATTTTTTTATATCGACTGTTCTCACAATAGTTTGTGGAACATCGATAATCTTGAATTTCCAAAGGGCCAAGAAGTGACCGTTAAAAAGCCAAAAAAAGTCACGAAATCAAAAATCACCGGAGCGGGAAGAATGCATGGGGATCCAACACGTGAAGAGATGGTGCATTCCATGATTAGGGTGAATCACGCTGGAGAACACGGTGCCGTCAGAATTTATCAAGGCCAATTAGCAGTTCTAACAGGCTCCAAAGCTGAACGGTCCATACGCGAGATGATGGAACAAGAACAACACCACCTGGATACATTCGATGAAATGATTGCAGACCGGCGTGTCCGCCCGACCGCTCTTGCACCTCTCTGGCATGCCGCGGGATTTGCGCTTGGAGCTGGTACTGCTTTACTAGGAAAGAGCGCAGCCATGACCTGTACACAAGCTGTTGAAGAGGTAATAGACGAACATTACGAAAAACAAGGAAAACAACTTGGTGATGACGAAAAGGAATTGCGCGAAACGGTAAACGAATTTCGTGCTGATGAGTTGGCTCATAGAGACAAGGCTATTGAAGAAGGCGCAGAGAATATGCAAGGTCATAAAATCCTATCGGGCGCCGTAAAAACAGGTGCGCGATTAGCCATTTGGCTCTCAAAGAGAATTTAGCGGCGCCTATTCTTGCTCATGCGATAACTTCGATGGCACCCAGCACAGGACTTTCCGAGAGCTCTGTAAGCCGTCTTAACAGCAACCACATTACCAGCTCTCCCGGCCTCTGCCACCTCTGTGGCCGATCGCACCATAGTGTTCATTGCTCGGGTAAAACCCTCCCAATCTTTCCAAATTTGTGGTGATGCCCTACTCGTCTCGCCTTGGATATTTCTCACAAATAGTTTAAGTGACTGGCGACCATGACCCGCTATGCGTTCAGATGCTTTGGCAATTTTTGAACCATCAAAAGGATTTTTCCCTCGCACCATTTTTCCTATAATTTTTATTTCAGCACCTATCACCTTCATGCTCTTCATTCGGAGTTTGACGACACCCACACTACCCGCATGAGCAAGCATCCACTGAGAATTCTGAAAGGTATTATATTTTTTAGAAACAGATTGGGCCTGAACGTAATCCAATGGTCCAAAATGCGAAAATGATATCAGAAATGGAAGTAGGATACTGAATTTTAATTTTTTCATAAACGTTACGTAAACTTTCATAATGGCAATAATTGAGCCCGATAGGAAAGAACCTCGAAACGGCAATAGATTTAAGGTAATAACTTTACCCGTTAATTAAACCCTAAAACTTCATACCCGTTAATCAAGATTTAAATGCGGGCAAACGGGTAATACCAAATTTATTAGGCTAAATTGTATATCCTGTTAACATGTGTAAGAGAGCATTAAAAAGAAGAAAGGGTATCGTCATGTCAGGATTATCAATTGGACATATTGGCATTCACGTCCCCTCTATAGATGAAGAATTGAAGTTCCTTGACATTTTAGGTGCTAAACTTACAGCCACCGACACAATGAAAAATGGAGTAAAAGTTGCGTTTGTCTCACTCGATGGAACTCGTCATCACACGATAGCCCTATTTGAAGATGGGCAAAAAATTCCCTCTGGCAATTCACGAACTAAAGGCACCGGGCTTCACCATATCGCTATACCTGTAGAAAGCCGAGACATCGTTCTCAGGTGGCAACGAATCCTCGAAAACAATGGTATCAAAATTACAGGACCCTCTATTCAGGGACCTGATGGAGGTGGTCTTTTGAATGGCAGCGGGAGCTACTCCATATTTTTTCAGGATCCTAATGGTATTTGTTTCGAAATATATACGGGAGCGATGTCTGTATCTGAATTCAAAGCATATAAAAAAGCCGCCCGATGAAAGAAGAATTTGGCTTCTTGAAAATGAAAGATGGGATGATGAAAACCTTCATTGTATTTCCCAATGACGGCCGAAAGCATTCCCCTGTGATCTTATTTATGGATATCTGGGGTGTCCGTGAAGAGCTTTGGAATATTGCCCGAAAACTTGCATCAAAAGGTTACTACGCTATTTTGCCTAATCTCTACTATCGGCAGGGTAATATCACAAACATCTTCCGAAATGATGAAGGCCAAATGATTTCATTGCATAAACTCGATTCAAAAAATGAGAGAATTGTGCTCAGTCAGCGCAAAAAACTTTCCACGGCAATGATCCTATCTGACATAAACGACCTGATAGGCTTTATCGATACCCAAGATAACTGCAAGCCCGGTCCTATAGGCTCTGTGGGTTGGTGCATGGGGGGCTGGATTGGTCTCAAGTCAGCCACGGAGTTTCCGGACCGATTTCAAGCAACCGCGACGCTGCACGCTACAAAACCCATATCAAATCAATCAAATTCACCCCATAGGTATATCAAAAACATGAAAGGCGGACTTTACTGCGGCTGGGCCGAACTCGACCATTTATCGCCGCCGTCAATGATCGAAGACTTTGAAAAACTCCTAAAAAATCAACCTATCAGTTACCGGAGCAATATGCATCGCACGGCTGAACACGGATATGCACTCCCCGACAGAGACATATATGACGAAGAAGCCGCCAGACAAGACTGGGTAGAAATCTTTGATCTTTACCAGCAATACTTAAATAACTGATAGATTATTATCATTTCTTCATATTACATTTGATCGCTAAGGATTTTTGCGATTCCGTTAAATAATAACAAAACACCAACATATGAAAGCAGAACTCTTAGGCAGTGTAGGGGAAGACGCTGCGTTTTAAGGGTTGAAAATTCTGCATTAATTGCCGGAGGCAGAAAAATAAAGACAGCGACAAGATTTCGAAAAAAAAGAATTTGGAGAGATGAATAATAGTATGATAACTGGCGAACTAGAATCGCCATAAACGTCCAACACAAACCTGCAAGGATCATCAAAGCTGTACCCCGCAGATTACCATTCATCAAACGACAAGCCCTAAACAGGGTTTATTATTTTCCGCCTTTGACAAAACTATCCGGCAAAACGCTGCTCCATTTAGCGCGAATACGAGAATCAAGATCAGGACTATTTCGTGCTACGATTGGGAAAGTCTCACGACGCTGAAATGGTATACAAGCGTCAACCACTACGCGCGCGTTACGGCGATCTGTCTCATCATCGAAACACATTGGATCAAGGTGGGAACTCCACCCCCCCGAAATAACATCAACATCATCGCGCGGATCACAACGTGTACACATGGACCACAGAACATCATTTATATTGGTAGGGTCTATGTCCTCGTCAACAACCACTGTCCAGCGATTACAATAGGCTCCTGCCAGGCATTGCGATGCCACCAAACCAGCCTGCTTTGCATGACCCCCATACAGTTGTTTTATTGAGACTGTGAGCCAGAAACGGCTGCCCCCAGCTTCATGTGCCCAAACTCCCTTGATCTCTGGAATGCCCGCAGCTTCAAGTTGTGACCACACAGCACCACAGCGATAATGACCCAAATAATACGTATTATCATTTGGGGGGATGGCCGGTACAGCGCCCATAAGAACGGGGTTGTTCCGGTGCATCATTGTCTCGACCCGAATGGCAGGTTCCAGTCTTTGACCTCCGGCATAATACCCTGTCCACTCACCGAGAGGTCCTTCAACAACTTCATCCTCTGGATGTATATAACCTTCAAGAGAGATCTCAGCATTTGCTGGGACTGGCAGACCGGTTTTGGGCATATTGATTATTTCAATTGCCTCATCAAATATTCCACCAGCCGCTTCATATTCACTCTTGCCATAAGGAATTTCGAGACCAGCAAGCATAAATAAAGCAGGATGCATGCCAAAAACAGCTGCAACGGGGCAAGGCTCGCCTCGCGAATGATACTTCTCCATAATCAACCGACCATGCTTACCCGGAGACATCATCACAGAGGCCACATCAGGTTCATGGACCTGCATCCGGTAGGTACCGTAGTTAATCCAACCACTATCCGGGTCCTTCATAACCACCATGCAGGCCGTTCCAATAAAGTGACCACCATCATGCTCATGCCATACAGGAGTTGGTATCGATGTCAGGTCAACATCTCCGCCCTCCGTAACATTATCAAGGAGAGGCCCTCCATTAACTTGTTTTGGTGGTACCGAGGGGGCATCACTCATATATTTCCGCCACCACTGTACCAGCTCCATTTCGGAAGCATCCTCGGGGAGTCCCAGCGCCAAATTGATACGGGGTGTTGAGGTCAGGAGGTTAGATAGGACTCGATGGCCTTTTGGAAAACCCGGAATATCGTCAAACATAAGCGCTGGATTGCCCATCTTGCGCTGAACAATATCAACGATACCACCAATATCTTCTTTGGGTTCTGCACCCGAAATCTCATGCAATTCACCGGCCGTATCAATTTCATCGATCCAGTTCCGTAAATCTTTATTGGCCACCGTGGTCACTCCGAGCGGTTTGAGGAGTCTTATGGTTAGCCTGTTTTGACAAAAATGAAAATGGGTTTGAAAATATTAATTGGCCAGTACCTTGAACTTACCTGGCGAAGGTGGGAGCATCGTCAGGAAAATTATAGGCCGATCAAACCTAAAACTATAGAAGGAGAAAGGCGTGAAGGCGCCCAAGTTTAATTATATAAAAGCAGAATCGAGACGCCACGCGCTGGAACTTTTAGATAGCCTTGGAGATGAGGGTCGAATAATTGCGGGAGGCCAAAGTTTAATGCCGACCTTGAATATGCGTCTTTCACAACCAGATACGCTGATTGATATTAACAAAATATCTGACCTCCAGGGTATAACTCTAGAAGATGATATCGTTAAAATTGGAGCCCTAAGCCGTCACGTAGACATTGCACAATCCCCAATTATTAATGAACATTTATCACTAATCTCTCAAGCAATGGACCACGTCGCTCATGTTGCTGTGCGTAATCGTGGCACAATCGGTGGAAGTATTGCCCTCGCCGACCCAGCCGCAGAACTGCCCGCATGTGCAGTGGCACTCGGCGCTACTTTAGTTGTCGAAAGCATAAATGAGCGACGAGAAATAGCAGCTGAAGACTTTTTCAAAGGCCTATATGAAACTGCTCGCGAACCTAACGAGCTTTTGGTAGAGATTATGATCCAAAGAGAAATGTCGGACGACGTCGCCGTATTTATGGAGTTAGCCCAACGACACGGTGACTTCGCCATCGCAGGACTGGCGTGCTTAGCAAGGGTCAAAAACGAAAGTTTTGAGAAATTAAGATTAGTGTATTTTGGAAGTGAGGACAAACCCACGCTAGCCAGAAAGACCACAGATGCCGTAATCGGGAAGACTTGGTCAGAGAAGTGTCGAACAGCCGCTATCGATGCGTTAGCTGACGACCTAGACCCCATGGAGAATCTACAAGGTAGTGCCAGTATGAAGCTGCATTTACAAAAGGTACTTACCGGTAGAGTTCTTGATACCGTCATGGATCATGGGGGGATAGAATGATAGACGAAATCTCGATGGAAATTTCGCTCACGGTAAATGGTGAACAAATCACTAAGACCGTACCCGTTCGTCAACACCTTGTTGACTTTCTTCGAATAGAGCTGGGACTCACAGGTTCTCACCTTGGCTGTGAACACGGTGTCTGCGGCGCATGTTCAATTCGGGTTGATGGGGCAGTTGTTCGAGGCTGTCTAATGCTGGCAGTTCAAGCTGATGGCACCAAAGTTGTTACTATAGAGGGCCTCACGGAAACGGGTGAAATAGAGGATCTGCAAAATAATTTTGTCGAAAGAAACGCTATGCAATGCGGCTACTGTACTCCTGGCATGCTGGTGACTGCGGCGGAACTACTGCGGGACCTCAAGCCCCACAGTCGAGAAGATATCCGAAATCATTTATCTGGTAACTTCTGCAGATGTACAGGTTATCACGCTATCGTCGATGCAGTCGAAAAAACCATCGATAAACGCCTTAAGGACAGTTGATCTATGAGTAAGGAAAATGAACTTCATCTGCTCGACCGTCCAAATAGTTATGTTGGACGCACCCTATCGCGGGAAGCCGCAAAACGTGCTGTTGCAGGAAGGGGCCGTTATACAGACGATTTTTCTCCTAACCGAACTCTGCATGCAGCCTTTGTCCGAAGCCCCTACGGACATGCAAAAATTTTATCCATTGACGTTGATACCGCCAAGAACCACCCGGGTGTCGCCCTGGTAATGACCGGTGCAGAACTTTCAGAAATGTGCACAGGGCCCTGGGTTGGAACACTAGTCTGTTTTGAGGGTATGAAGTCTGCACCACAATACGCGATGGCCGTTGACCGTACATGCTGGCAAGGTGAACCCGTTGTCATGATTGTCGCAGGCAGCCGTGCGGTAGCAGAAGATGCCGCCGAGTTAGTCTCTGTAGAGTATGAAGAATTGGCTGTCGTAGTCGATAAGGAAACTGCGCTGGACCCAAAAACACCAATAATTCATCCAGAGTTGGGGGACAACCTTGCCTTTGAAAAAACGATTGAAACCGGCGATGTTGAAACAGCGACTTCCGAGGCTGATATTGTCATCGAAGATACTTTTACCTTTGGAAGACATACCGCAGTGAGTTTGGAACCTCGAGCTCTATTGGCTGAATATGACCCTGGTACCGAGAGGCTCACGATACATACCAGTAGCCAATGCCCACACATGATCCAGGCCGTCTTTGCACGCACCTTAGCAGTTCCTGAGCATAATGTCCGAATAGTAGCCGCTGATGTTGGGGGTTCTTTTGGCCTAAAGATCCACACCTTTGGCGACGAAGTCGCAACGGCTGCGGCATCGATAAAATTAGGAAGGCCAGTAAAATTTATTGCTGATCGGTTAGAGAGTTTTGCAACTGACATTCACGCCAGGGAAAATCGCGTGAAGGGGCGTATCGCAGTCACTAAAGATGGGATTATCACCTCCATGGATATAGACATACGCTCCGGTGCCGGCGCATATTCTCAATATCCCCGCACCAGTGTTTTCGAAGCCAACCAAATATTAAATATCACTGGCGGTCCGTACGCGCATGAAAATTACCGCGCAACCACTAAAGTCGTTTATTTGAATAAGGTTCCAACATCACAATATCGAGCTGTTGGACATCCCATCGGAAATTCAGTAGGCGAGTCTTTGGTTGACCAAGCTGCCGCCGCTTGTGGGATTGACCCAATGGAATTTCGGCGTCGAAACGTCATGCATGACGATTCATATCCAAGGACCAGTGCCGCAGGTATCGAGATGCAAGATTTATCTCATCAAAAATGTCTCGAAACACTTGTCGACCGCATGACCTATGATGAACTGCGTCAGGAACAATCCAAATATAGAGAAAAGGGTATCCAGCGGGGTATTGGTATCGCAGCCTTCATCAAAGGCACCGCTCCGGGTCCCTCCGGATACTATGGTGCAGGGGGTGCTCCAATAGCAACGCAAGATGCCTGCACCGTTAAATTGGAACCCTCGGGCGGTGTGTTATGCATGGTTGGTGTAACTGATCAGGGCCAGGGTGTTGACACCGTGATGGGTCAAATAACTGCTGCAACATTGGGAGTACCGATAGAGTCTGTGCGGGTGATAGAGGGTGATACCGATGCTGTACCATATGGCGGTGGGACTTATGCCTCACGCGCTACTGCTATCGGCGGAGAGGCAACTTACCAAGCAGCTCAAAAGCTGAGGGAAGAGATCCTTGAAATCGCAGGTGCATTACTTCAAACGGACACCGATAAACTAGACATTATCGACGGGAACATAGTGGATAAAGGCGATACAACATCACGAATTTCGTTGGCCGAGATAGGACGGATAGGTCACTTTCAGGTTTCAGAATTGCCAAACCATATTCAACCTGTACTTTCCGCAACCCATCGATTTCGTCTTCGTGATGCACTTTATATTTTCACTAATGGTATACAGGGTGCGTATGTCGAGGTTGATGTCGATACAGGTTTTATAAAACTCCTGAACCACTGGGTTATTGAAGATTGTGGCCGCGTGATCAACCCACAGCTCGCCGATGAACAAGTGCGAGGTGGGTGTGTTCAAGGGCTTGGGGGCGCACTTTACGAAGAATGTGTCTATGATGATGCTGGACAATTGCAGAATGCAACTCTTGCTGATTATTTAACGCCCATGGCTGGTGAAATGCCGGATATAGAAGTAGCTCATATTCAAACCCATACAAGTGTCTCCGAACTGGGCGCAAAAGGTGTTGGAGAATCGGGGACGGGGGCTGCTCCAGCCGTCGTTATGAACGCTGTTAATGATGCAATACGTCCTTTTGGGGGAAAGGTCACATCCCAACCGATGTCACCTCAAATTATCCTTCAGGCCTTGGGCAAGATATAATGTTTGGAAGCCATTCCTAAATTTTTCCAAATCAAAAGCGAAAGGATATCAGAATATGCCAAAAGCTATTTGGAAAGATGCTTTATTAGCCGAAAGTGACACTATCGCCCACGTTGAAGGTAATGCTTACTTTCCTGTTGAAACAGTAAATTCAAATTTGGTTCGCCCAAACCCAAAACTTCCCCTTACATTCTGTCACTGGAAGGGGTTTGCGACTTATTTTGATGTTGTTGTGGATGGTGCCGTAAATATTGGGGCTGCCTGGCAATATGAAGAACCATATCAAGAAGCATCCATTATCAAAAACCACATTGCATTCTGGAAAGGGGTTGAGATCATGGATGGACCCAAGGGTCGGGGTCTTGTCGAAAAGATCCCAAGTAAATGTGGCGATAAAAACGGATGGGAAGCACTATGCTGGCTGATTCGTCATTCAAATAAAAAATCATTATTAGCCGATGACCTTCTAAATAATACGGGTATTACGGAAGAAAAATTCGAGGAGGCCTGGAAGATGGCTGATGTTCAACGATATGCCAAGCGTTATCGCTGGACATTAGAAAGCCGGTCCCCATTAGTACTGAAACGTAGCGAGGGAGAACCCATAAAAGTTCATTGATTTTCGCGACGGCTCGGCTAATCGTCCTGCAACTCTGTATCCCAATATAGAAAATCTCTCCAGCTTTCGTGAAGATAGTTAGGTGGGAAAGCACGCCCGTTTTCTTGTAATTGCCAAGTGGAAGGTTGCTTTGGCATATGGCGTGGGTACATTTCTATTTCCTGTACGCTTTTATTTGCTTTGCGAAGATTACAGACCGAACAGGCCGTTACAACATTTTCCCAATTGGTTCGGCCTCCTCTGGATCGGGGCACAACGTGATCAAACGTCAATTCATGGACAGGGAACCACTTTCCGCAATATTGACAATCGAAACGGTCACGCAGAAATACGTTAAACCTTGTGAAAGCAGGCTTCCTTGATAGAGGTATATATTCCTTAAGAGCGATAACACTGGGCAACTTCATCGTAAAACTAGGGGAGCGCGCACAAGTATCATATTCAGCAACAATATTGACCCGATCAAGAAATACCGCTTTCACAGCATCCTGCCAGCACCATAGCGACAAAGGAAAATAACTTAGTGGCCGAAAATCGGCATTAAGTACCAGAGCGGGTGAGTTCTGCATCGGTAACAAAATATTCTAACCTAGTAACTTATAACTATTTAACGAAATAGGCTTTTAATTTATTTTAAATTCGTTCCTCTTACAGAGGAAATGTTACAAGTTAATCACGGGTCATACAACTTAAGACCATAAATATAAATTTGACGCCCGGGTATTAGAAGCCTTTAATTCTGTAACGAGCAACGTGAGTTTCGAAAGGATCTTAACATGAGCACAAAGACTTCTGTAATTAACTCTAAATTTTTATCGCATGGCACTTTGGGATCAAAAGACCTCAATGCAACACGGAGATTCTATGAAGAATTTCTCGGTATTGAAGTTATGCAGACAAGTAAAATTTCACTTATGATTCGGTTGGGTGGAAATCACATTTATGCTGTTGTTCAGGACAAAAATATGGGTGAAATGCCTCGTCTAAACCACAACGGCATTGATGTTGACAGTGACTCTGAAGTCGACAAATCCTATCAAGCTGTTCTCGATGGTGCGGCGCAGTGGGGCCTATACAACCCCTCAAAACCGGTTGAACAACATGGAACATACAGTTTCCATTTCTGGGATCGAGACGGAAACTGTTGGGAAATTCTTAGCAACCCACGAGATGGATATAACTGGATTTTCAATATGGGCGACCTTGAAGGAAAGGGTCACTGGGATCCAGAACTCAGAAAGTCGCGGCTTGAAGCTTCTCTAGATACTTAGTCTTTTGTGTCAAGAACTTTAGCGAGAAACTCCCCGCCCGTAATTACTCCTTCTTGGTCAATACCATGGGCAAGTCCGGGCCTCGCATAAGTCTCAACTTCTATACCATTCTTTCGGAGTTGGCCTGCAGCACTTTCCATCAAATCAATCGACAATAATGGATCTTCCTCACCATGGATCAGCATGATAGGGGGACGCACCGAAATTTCATCAGCAAGCTTTTCGGGAGCCTCCAACCTTCCCGAATAACCTAGAATACCAGCAGGAGGTTTTGTCCGTCGAACACCAACATGCAGAGACAACATTGTCCCTTGCGAAAATCCGAGTAAAGCTAATTTTTCGTCCGACAAACCAAGCCTTTCGAGCTCAGAATCTATAAAAGCATTTATCGTTGCAGCGGCTAATTCTATCTGAGACAGTCGGTCATAATCGTCTCCCTCCCAGACATCGAACCACTGCAGACCGCCAAATGGGTTTTGTGCACATCGATGAGGCGCATTCGGAGATATAAAGACCGTATCAGGCAAATACTCTGATAAAGGAGATGCCAGACCAATCAAGTCGTCCCCATTAGCACCATAGCCATGCAGTAAAATAACAACACATTTTGCAAAACCTGACGCCGGTTCTACCATAGGTCCAGAAAGAGTGGGCAAATTAATCATGATGGTTTTCCTCCCGCTGACGGTCTAATAACACAAAGGTAATAATGCCAGAGTATACGGGCTGCAACCGACCTATAGGGTCTCCATCTATCTCCGAACTCCATCAATGTATACTGATCGGGACGGGATTTTAGATTTTTTACCTTTTCTAAGCCTACGGCCAACGCTAAGTCCCCGACCGGCCACACATCTGGCCGACCTAAAGCCTCCATTAAATATATGTCTGCTGTCCACGGCCCGATCCCTGTTATTTTCATCAGTTCCTTTCTTGCCGAATCATCACTGCATGTACGTAAATCATTAAGTCTTAAGCTGCCATCCAAGATCGCCTGAGCTAAAAAACGACAATAACGAATTTTCTGTCGCGAAAAACCAAGCGCGCGTAATTCTGCTTCTTTTAGTAACAGTAGCGTATCCGGCTTAGGCTCGGATCCTATCCAACCTACTAACTTCTCAAAGGTCGCCCGCGCGGAGGCCAAAGATACTTGCTGTTCGAGTATGAGATACAGCAACGTACGAAAGCTCTCTGATCTATTCCAGAGTGGTGGGACACCATATTTGTCCACTACATATGCTAAATCAGGGTCTTGGGCACAAAGTTCAGCTGTAGCTACTGCCAGTCGTTCATGGTCAAGACGTACGGTCACTTATGAAGACCCCTCTGAATCTCAATATAATCCGGATGTTCAGGATGCAATATTCCGTGGCGAATAAAAAAGTCGATATTTACTGCCGCACAATTAAATTTAAACGCCGTGGTATCGGAAGTGATGGACATTACCTCATGGGCGGGTAAGAGCTTAAATTCAGCAACTTCACCATCAGTATTAACTGGGATAAATTCAGGAGGTAATTCCAAGTCAAACACAAACATTACATCTGGCTTCACGCAATTATTTTCTAAATATCGATAGGAAATTGATCCCACCGGCTTTGCCTTTTGGGCTATTTCTGGAGGGATTGAAGCTTCTTCAGCACATTCTTTTACAAGATTCTCGACTAAACTTAACCCTACTGGTTGGCCTCCTGCTACCATATTATCGAGCATGCCAGGATAGGTTGGTTTGTCATCGGCCCGCCGACCTATCCACATCATCAGCTCATCTTTGCCACGGACAAACCCATTTATATGGATTCCATAGGCTGAAACACCAAATCGGGGTACGGCACTGCGATCAATTTCTAAAAAGGGGGCACTATAAAACCCTTCACCAACCGGGTAAGCTTCATTGCGCCAACCTGTAACCCATCTCTCTTCAACTAGTGAATCTACTACCAAAGCGAAAGCACTAGTTCGGTCCTCATAATTTTTTAAATCAGCTGAGAGAGAAACTCCCTCATCGGAAAACTCGAAAACACTGTCAAAACGTTTTAATACATGGAAAAATTCATGATGCACCCAACCCACTCGAGTGCCCAAAATCGAGAAATCCCTAAAATCTGAGAGGTCTTCACCATTGTTACAATTTTTAATTCTTTTGAGTAAACCCATATAATATGAAGCCCAATTCGGATCAGTACAATCAACCAAAAAATTGATAAAACCGTCAGCAACATTCAAAGTAGCAATGAACAGGTCTGACCTTGTAGCCAACAAAAATATGTTTATCTATTATAGGTACGATTATGCAACAAACATTTCCATGGATCATTATTATCGCAGTAGGCATTACCTTCTTGGTTCTGGTAACGGGCGTAGTGGGCATGTTGCGTCCCGGTAAGGGGAATGCAAAACAATCGAATGTACTAATGCGTTATCGTATATTTTTTCAGGCAATAGCAATCGCTCTTGTTGCTATAGCATTTTTAATAGGACGAGATTAACTATCATCTATACCTTATTACTAATACGCGACATATTGATCCTATATGAATTTGTTCGTATATCTTTAACCATAGGTGCGAATGAGTTATACGAAGCATCAAATGTCAAATAAAATTCGGGTTTAACATGAAAATTCTCGTCGCAGTCAAACGGGTCATAGATTACAATGTCAAAGTACGTGTGAAGGGGGACAATACTGGCGTGGAGTTAACCAACGTCAAAATGTCTATGAACCCTTTTGACGAAATCGCTGTGGAGGAAGCCATAAGGCTTCACGAAGCCGGGATTGCAACAGAAGTGATCGCTGTCTCATTAGGGGAAGCCAAATGTGCGGAAACTATCCGAACTGCATTGGCCATGGGAGCGGATCGCGGCATTCATGTAAAAACCGATGAGACGTTACAGCCTTTAGCCGTAGCAAAGCTACTTAGGGCAATCTGTGAAAAAGAAAAGCCCGATTTGGTAATTGTCGGAAAACAGGCTATCGATGACGACTGCAGCCAAACCGGCCAAATGCTCGCAGCCCTCATGGGTTGGGCACAGGGCACCTTTGCATCCAAAGTAGAAATAAATGATGGAAAAGCACAAATAACACGCGAAATAGACGGGGGATTAGAGACCGTTGAGCTGTCAATGCCCATTGTCGTCACCACGGATTTACGACTTAACGAGCCTCGCTATGCATCGCTTCCAAATATTATGAAAGCAAAGAAAAAGCAGATTGATGAATATTCCCCGGAGGACCTTAATATTGATGCAACGCCAAGACTCAAAACTTTGCGGGTTGATGAACCACCGCCTCGTCAAGGGGGGGGTAAAGTGGCCGATGTTGCCGAACTTGTAGATAAGCTTAAAAACGAAGCAGGAGTAATCTGATGAGTGTCTTAGTAATTGCAGAACATGACAATCATGAGATCAAAGGGGCAACCTTAAATACCGTAACCGCTGCTCTGGCACTCGGCGCTGGGGATATTGAAGTTTTGGTTGCAGGCGAAAATTGTCAAACAGTAGCCGAACATGCCGCGGCCATAAATGGTATAAGCAAGGTGCGAATAGTTGATGATGGCCTGTATGGCAATGGGCTAGCCGAACCATTCGCCGCGCTAATCGTTGGGCTGGCTGAAAACTACACGCATATTCTGTTATCCCATACCACTAGCGGCAAGAATGTTGCCCCTCGCGTTGCCGCTTTACTCGATGTCGTACAGGTGTCGGATATCATGGAAGTTCAATCATCCAATACATTTGTTCGCCCTATTTATGCTGGAAATGCTCTAGCAACTGTGCAGGCTGACGACCCAAAACTTGTCATAACCGTTCGGAGTACGGCGTTTGAAAAGGCTGAGATTGACGATGAGAAAGTTCCAATTGAAACATTAGGGGCGGGCGATAACCCTCAAATTTCTTCTTTTGTCGGGCAAGAACTAACAAGATCCGAGCGCCCAGAACTAACATCAGCCCGAATTGTCGTCTCCGGTGGACGAGGGATGCAATCAGGAGACAACTTCCATTTGGTGGAAGCTGTTGCTGATAAGATTGGAGCCGGAATTGGTGCATCCCGTGCTGCGGTAGATGCAGGATATGTGCCCAACGACTATCAAGTGGGTCAAACCGGTAAAATTGTTGCACCTGAACTTTATGTGGCAGTGGGGATCTCTGGGGCGATCCAGCACCTTGCGGGGATGAAAGATAGCAAAGTCATTGTCGCTATTAATAAAGATGAGGAGGCACCAATTTTTCAGGTTGCCGACTATGGTCTGGTTGGAGATCTATTCGAAGAGTTGCCAGCCTTGACCTTAGAGCTTGAAAAGCAGGGTATCAAGCCGCGTTGATAAGGTTTTATACGGATCAAATTAAGTGAATTTTTGATATGAATAAGCGCTCAGATTTAACCAATATAGGTATTGTTGGTGCTGGACAGATGGGTAGTGGGATAGCGCAAGTATGCGCTCAATTTGGCTACCATGTTATGCTTGCTGATATCTCCTCTGAAATTTTAGATAAATCTCTCGCTAATATTGAAAATCAAGCCAAACGACTACTTGCAAAAGAACGATTAACGAAACAAGAGGTCGAGGCAATAACCTCCAATATTTCGAAGACAACAAATTTTTGCACCTTCAGTGATTGTGATCTAGTAATAGAAGCCGCAACCGAAAATGAAGAAATAAAAAAGTCAATTTTCAAAAACCTTGTTCCAATCTTGGGAAATAAAACTATTTTAGCGACAAATACCTCTTCGATCTCAGTAACACGTTTGGCCGCGTCGACAGGTCGTCCAGAGCAATTTATAGGGGTTCACTTCATGAATCCTGTCCCAGTAATGAACCTGGTAGAGGTAATTCGTGGGATGACCACAGATGATTTGACTTACAAAATTGTAAGCGAATTTATAATAAAATTAGGGAAAACAGCGGTAACGTCTGAGGACTACCCCGCATTTATCGTCAACAGAATTCTTGTACCTATGCTTAATGAAGCAATGTGTGTACTTCATGAGGGTGTCGGCCACGTTTCCGACATTGATAAAGCGATGAAACTAGGTGCCAATCATCCGATGGGGCCGTTAGAATTGGCAGATTTTATCGGGCTGGATACATGTTTATCAATTATGCAGGTTTTGTATGAGGGACTGGGCGATAGTAAATATCGCCCTTGCCCACTACTGGTAAATTATGTTGAAGCTGGCTGGCTAGGACGTAAATCTGGTCGAGGATTTTATGACTATTCTGGCAGCGAGCCAATTCCGACTCGCTGAGTTGATTAATTTAAATTTCGATAGTGATCAATTAGTTGTAAAGCCTGGGGCGTATCCCATTCTGCTATCCCATTTAAACGTCCAAGCTCCACACCTTTTTTTGAAAACATAACGGTAGTTGGCAAACCCACAACTTTTAGCGTTCGAGCAATTCTCATATTTCTGTCAACGTATACAGGTAATTTATTGATCCTCAATTTATTTAGGAATGGTGAGACTCTTTCCCACTCCTTCAAATCCTGGGATAAAGCAAGAACCGTAAAGTCACTTCCACCACGCTTTTTTTGTAAATTAGCCAATGACGGCATTTCGCGGATACACGGACCACACCAAGTAGCCCAAAAATTCACTAAAACGATCTTCCCCCTATACTTTTTTAGAGATATCAATTCGCCACTTTTAGCCAGCGCCTCCGTTTTCAGCGTTGGCCCGGGCTTATCAGTCGGAATAAAATTTTTCATCGAACCCGTTAGTGGTGGTAAACTGGCTAAGGCATTAGGATTTTTTTGACTTGATTTATTGGCAAAAAACGCCCAGATGGCGGTGCCAATGGCTAAAAGAGCGACCAAAATGATAACAGTTTTACGCATTTTACCTCTTAAACGGAATTGAGATCGAACGATGAACGCAAAGAATACCACCACTTCCGAGACGCGGCCTAACCCTGCCACGGCCGCCCCTACCCAGAAAAGTAAAAAAACAACCAATACAATGTGGGGCGGTCGATATAGCAAAGGACCGGATGCACTAATGGAAAAAATAAACGCTTCAATTAGTTTTGATCAAAGACTTTATATTCAAGATATCAAAGCTTCGGTCGCCCATTGCCATATGCTAATAGATCAAAAAATTATTGACCCTGCTGCAGGTAACAAAATCATCGAAGGCCTCCAGAAAATTAAGGAAGAAATAGATAAGGGGGTTTTTGAGTTTAAGGACTCTTTGGAAGATATTCATCTTAATATTGAGGGCAGATTAACCGAGATGATTGGGGAGGATGCTGGAAGACTTCATACAGCAAGATCACGAAACGATCAGATTGCGACAGATTTTAAGCTTTGGGTTAGGGATGAGATAGATGGGCTAGATGAAAACCTTAGGAATTTGCAGTCGGTCTTAATAGATCAAGCTGAGAAACATTCAGAGACAATCATGCCAGGGTTTACACATTTACAAGCCGCCCAACCGGTAACTGTCGGCCATCATCTATTAGCATACGTGGAAATGCTTGGCAGAGATCGTAGCCGATTTAGGGACGCCAGAGTAAGGCTCAACGAAAGCCCCCTAGGATCTGCCGCGCTCGCAGGCACATCATTTCCAATCGATCGGGAGCAAACCGCTATAGCGCTTGAGTTTGATCGACCGTCGAACAATTCTATGGATGCCGTATCAGACCGGGACTTTGCACTAGATTTCTTGTCTGCCGCTTCTATCACCGCCCTGCATCTTTCACGCCTGGGCGAGGAGATTGTTCTATGGTGCTCAGCACAATTCTCATTTGCACAGCTCAGTGACGCATATTCTACCGGCAGTTCAATAATGCCACAAAAACGAAACCCCGATGCGGCTGAACTGGTACGAGGTAAAAGTGGTAGAATTGTTGCGTCTTTGATCAATTTAATAACAGTGATTAAAGGGCTGCCGATGACATATTCGAAAGACCTGCAAGAGGACAAGGAGCCCGTATTTGAAGCTGCTGACTCCCTCGGTCTCTCAGTTGCTGTGATGACTGGTATGATCAAAGATATAGATTTTAATATCAACCAGCTAAATAAAGCGGCCGAAGCAGGGTTCACCACCGCAACCGATTTAGCGGACTGGCTCGTAAGAGTTTTGAATATACCGTTTCGAAAAGCACATCGTATAACTGGTCAACTGGTAAAGACTGCCGAAGATTCTGGCCAAAAACTTGAAGACTTATCACTGTCAGAAATGCAGGCGGTAGAACCAAAAATTACTGATGATGTATTTTCTATCTTGTCCGTGAAAGATTCAGTAAATAGTAGGACAAGCCACGGTGGGACAGCTCCGGAAAATGTCATGATCGAGGTAAAAAATGCCCGCGCGAGGTTTTTGTGATGCGTTTTTTTGTGCTGTGTATTTTAGTTCTAACAATTACTTCGCCGCTTTTTTCATGTGGTAAGAAAGGAAGTTTAGAGCCACCGCCCACAGTGAAAAAGACTGATTACCCAAGGACTTATCCACAATGAGCCAATTTGATCATCGAGATGGGCGATTGTTCGCTGAGGATGTCGACATAGTGAAAATGGCCTCTATTATTGGTACTCCTTTTTATTGTTATTCAAAAGCGGCTTTAACCGAACAATATGAAGCGATGGCCGATGCTTTAGACCAATTTAATGCTCGGATTTGTTATGCGGTTAAAGCCAACTCTAATCTAGCAATAATTAAAACCTTGGGTGATTTGGGTGCTGGAGCGGATGTCGTAAGTGAGGGAGAAGCACGACGTGCACTCGCCTCGGGGATTACAGCGGCAAACATTGTTTTCTCTGGGGTCGGAAAAACACGTGAGGAAATGCGTTTTGCAATCATGGTCGGTGTTGGGCAATTTAATGTCGAATCTATGAGTGAACTTGAGATACTAAATGAAGTTGCTGTAGAGCTAGGAAAAACAGCGATCATTGCCTTAAGAGTTAACCCCGACGTAGACGCAGAAACTCATTTTAAAATTTCGACCGGTCGTAAGGAAGATAAATTTGGTATTAATATCGACTTGGCACCCTCCCTTTATGAGAAAGCGTTATCATTACCTGGTATTAAACCAGTTGGGCTTGCCGTGCACATAGGCTCACAACTAACCTCTCTAAAACCATTTCGAAAAGCTTTCGAACGTGTTGCTGATATGCTCAAAATTCTGCGCAAAGCCGGATACAACCTGTCACGATTGGACCTTGGGGGTGGCATAGGGATAACTTATAATGGAGAACAGCCACCTGGGCCGGTAGATTATGCAAACATGGTTGCAGAGACAGTTGGAAGTTTAGATCTTGAACTGACATTTGAGCCTGGGAGGTTTTTGGTGGGTAATGCTGGAATTTTAGTCACCTCCGTTATACACGTTAAAGAAACGGAAACTAAGCGTTTTGTCGTGGTGGATGCGGCAATGAATGATCTAATCCGGCCAGCACTTTACGATGCAGTGCACCATGTCGACACGGTGAGTAATCCCCAAGGTAATAATACCTTTATTACAGAACTAGTTGGTCCCATATGCGAGACAGGAGATATTCTTGCCCGGGACGTTCAGTTACCGGCGCTAGTAGAAGACGATTTACTATATTTAAAATCAGCTGGCGCCTATGGAGCCGTTATGGCCTCAAGCTATAATTCACGCCTTTTAGTTCCTGAAATTATGGTCAACCAAAATGATTTCAGCATAATTCGAGCCCGTCCTAGTTATGACGACCTATTAGCACTTGACCAAATACCAAAATGGATTTGACCAACATAAATTATACCCCTAGAAACTTAAAAGAGTCCTCTCAAGGAATCTTTTAGATGTCTTCGATGAAGCCAATATAGGGTAAACCACGGTATCTATTTGCTAAATCAAGACCATAACCAACGACAAATTTTGGATCGATTGTAAAACCAACATAGTCTGCTTCTATATCAACTCTTCGCTGGCCCGGTTTATCAAGCAGTAAACATGTCCTAACTAAAGCAGCATCGCGTTCGATCATCATTTCAACAGCAAATGCAATGGTTCTCCCTGACTCCAAAATATCATCAACAATAAGAACTTGGCGTCCGTTAACCTCTTCGATTAAATCCTGCTTAACCGTTATTTTGCCAGAGCTCTTTGATCGCATTCCGTAACTGGAAAGACTGACAAAATCTATCTGCGCAGAAGCACCGTTATTTTCCAAGGCCCTGATTAAATCGGCAGCAAATACAAAGCTACCCTTTAAAATTACAATGACGAGTAATTCGCCAGGGAAATCAGCAACTATCTCCGCTGCCAACGCATCAACGCGTTCAGAGATCTCCTCTGCTGTAAATAAAGTTTTGATTATTGGTTCAATTTTAAAATTAGACACAAACTTATTATTCTTATTAATAATACATAGTGAACATTATCGTACATTTCATAATCTAAAAAACAATCATTGTGGTCTTCCTGTATTACGCTGTTGTATACGGTATAGTAATTTAATTGCAAGATAAGCTGCACAAGGTGGATGGTAAGGTAACCCGTATGTCATTCTTTGATCATCTTGCGTGTTTAGGAGAAAGTTGTGTTTTCTGGCACTGACGTCATCAAATTTCAAAACGTTGGAATGCGTTACGGTTTGGGGCCTGAAATTCTCCAAGATATTTCACTGCAATTAGAGGAAGGCAGTTTCCATTTTTTAACGGGGGAGAGTGGAGCCGGAAAATCATCTCTATTACGCCTAATGTACTTAGCACATCAACCATCAAGAGGCCTAATCTCTTTATTTGGACAAGATATCGCTACTACACCGCGTAGGAAATTACCGGCATTACGCCGTAAAGTAGGTGTTGTATTCCAAGACTTTAGGCTGATTGACCATCTAACAGCATTGGAAAATGTTGCGTTACCTCTTCAAATTTCAGGCACCAGCGAAAACGAGATAAAATCTAACGTTTCAGAACTTTTAGATTGGGTTGGCTTGTCAGACCAAATGGATAGCCGCCCCCCAATTCTATCTGGTGGACAAAAACAACGAGTTGCAATTGCCCGCGCTGTAATTACCCGACCCAAGTTACTACTAGCTGACGAGCCTACCGGCAACGTTGACGATCGGATAGCAATGCGTTTAATGCATTTGTTCGAAGAATTAAATAAAATCGGAACCGCTATCGTATTGGCAACCCACAACAAAACGCTGGTAAACGACTTCAGATACCCCAGACTTCACCTTCAAAAAAGATCTCTGTATACCTACAAACCCGGAGAATATGGTTGGAAGGCTGAATTAGACTATGAGGAATTAGGTTAGTGAAAGGCAAAATTATTTTGCCACTCAGCGACGATGTAGCTAATCGTTACGTACCCTGGTTTATTGCCTTCATGGTGTGGCTAGCCGTTTTGGCTCTAGCGGCGGTTTTTATACTGTCTTCTCAAACAGAACAATGGCGCAACGACCTGACTGGAAATCTTACAATCCAAGTTCCGGCTCATGGGGAAGAAAAACAACCCGAGACGGAAGAAAATTTAAAGTATGTACTATCCCTATTACGAGATATTCCTGAAATAGCCTGGGCAGAAAAGATTCCTAAGGACCGGGTAGCAAAACTGCTCACACCATGGCTCGGACACAAAATTACCTCTGATACATTAATTTTACCCATTCCAAGGCTTATCAGTGTAAAAATTAAGCCAGAAGCTAATCTGGATGTGGAACGGCTTTGGGAAAAGCTAAACAAAAAAATAAATGGGGTTCAGGTAGATGACCATCAAGTATGGTTAGCGAAGCTTTTTGCCTTAACCGACCTTATCGAGGGGATCGCCTACATTATACTACTTCTTGTAACGATTGCATGCGTAGCAACCGTAATATTCGGGACACTTACAAGTCTAAACATACACAGCCATTTAATCGACCTTCTCCACATTATAGGTGCCCGCGATGAATTTGTTGCCCACCAATTTCGCCGCTACGCGATGTCTTTAGGTCTTAAAGGTGGCCTTTTAGGAATATGTATGGGTATAGCCACTTGCTTCGCCATCGATTTACTTGCGTTTGGAGCAGCTTCATCCTTTTTAATGTCGTTAACATTAAGTTTATCACAATGGGCCTTTATAATAGCTATTTCTTTGGTGGCTCCTGCTATCAGTACCATAACCGCATGGGTAACAGTTCTTAAAGTACTTGGTCGTGTAATGTAGGTTGAACCTCATGAACTACGGATTAGGATACAAAAAGAAAAGTCATAAAAAAAAATGGATGATAGGCTTTATTATCTGTTCAATTTTAGCCCTCATAGTTTGGATATTTGGTTTAATCTGGTATGTCCGTGAAGTTCCTTCAAGCCGGCAAAATAATCCAACAATAACAGATGCAATAGTTGTTTTAACAGGGGGGTCAGGTCGGCTAGAAGTGGGTCTTCAGCTACTATCAGAGGGCTATTCTAATTTATTATTTATTTCGGGTGTAGCTCGTGGTGTAGACGTACAAGAACTATTAAAACTCGTTCGCCGAAAACCAAATGAATTTGCATGCTGTATTGCCATAGGCTACCAAGCAGACAATACGGCAGGAAACGCCTTGGAGACCTCTATTTGGATGTCCAAAAACCAATTACAATCTCTCCGATTAGTTACAGCTAGTTATCATATACCCCGGAGCCTTTATGAATTTAGACGTATAATGCCTGAAATTAAAATTGTACCTCACCCTGTTTTTCCACCACAGTTCAAACGAAAAAGTTGGTGGCGCTGGCCCGGGACCGCCCAACTTTTGGCAAGCGAGTTTAATAAATATTTGATTGCCCAATTTAGTCTGGGTCAAAACCTAGGGCTGTTAAAAAGATAATAATGGTCATGGTTCGTTCATTCCTTTATCACGTTGTATACTGTATTTGGGCTTTCCTTATGTGCTTTGCCTTTTTACCGTCTTTGCTTCTTCCTTTTTGGGCAAGTAATTTAATCGCTAGGTTTTGGACTAGCTCAGTTTATTTTCTCCTCCATTTCATATGTAACCTTACATATCGAATTGAAGGCTTGGATATAATCCCGGAAGGCCCTGTAATAATAGCATCTAAACATCAGTCTGTATGGGAGACGCTCTTTTTTCCCTACCAGCTCAAAGGGGCAATAATAATTCTAAAGAGAGAACTGTTTTGGTTACCTTTTTTCGGGTGGTACGCAAAAAAATATGGTGCAATTGGTATAAAACGTAGCGGCGGAGCTTCAACGATCCGGAAACTTATTAAGGATGCTCGGTTACCTGTCTCAACCGGAAGATCAATTGTTATATTTCCCGAGGGGACACGAACTCAACCTGGCAAAATTGGTGTCTATCACAGTGGCGTTGCAGCGCTTTACAAAGATCTAAAAATACCGGTGGTACCCGTAGCATTAAATTCAGGGCTATACTGGCCTAGACGAAAACTTATCCGACGGGCCGGCGTAATTACATTACGATTTTTACCACCTATACCCCCCGGATTACCCCGGCGTGAATTTATGAATAGACTTCAATCAGATATTGAGACTGCGCAAGACGAACTTTGTAATCTGAAATATCAAAGCAAAAAACTTTGAGTATTAATCCAGGGATTCTGCGTGAACTGGATTCCTTAACAAACCGACGCCATCAATCTGAACTTCAAGATCATCACCAGGTTTTAGGTATGCTGGAGGATCATGCTCAATTGCTGAACCACCTGGACTACCTGTACAAATTAAATCACCCGGCTCAAGTATAATAAACCGCGAGATATAGGAGATAACATACGGAATATCAAAAATCATCATATCTGTACTACCATTTTGTCTCTCTTCACCATTAACCCTAGTAATAATTTGCAGACTCATTGGGTTTGGTATTTCGTCGGCCGTTACTATCCAAGGCCCCATTGAACCCGAGCGCCACTGATTTTTAACCGGGCAATTCTGCGTTCCTCGCCCTATCCAGTTCCTTACACTGCCTTCGTTGGCAATAGTGTACCCACCAACATAAGACATAGCTGCCTTTTCTGGGATATGACGGCCTTTCTTTCCTATAACAACCACTAATTCTCCTTCATAATCGAGTTGATCAGCATCGTCGGTACCACGAATTATCCCCTGTTCGTGTGCAGAAAAAGAATCGCAAAATCGTGGAAAAATACTCGGCCAATCTGGCCGGCCATCTTCCATCACCTCATGATAGGCATAGTAATTTCGTCCAACACAAAAGATTTTACCAGGGTTAAAAATTGGCATCCGGAAATTAACTTCGTTCATCTCAATTATATTGGAACTATTTGCAACAGTCTCTTTGAGTGATTTTGTTGGGCTAGCGCCTCCTTTAAATAGGGCCTTCAAATTAGGGAAGTTTTCACCACTCAATAGCCCCTTGGACAAATCAATAATATAATCATCTTTGATTGCCCCAAAACCCTCATATCCATCATGGTAAAAGCTTACAAACTTCATTTTATTTCCCTCATTTTGGCCTATTATTTCTAATGTATACCATTCAATTATGATAGCAGGCACCTTACATACTTTGATCAACAAGCCTAAGTAGCGTTGTTAACATCTTATCCTTGAGGCCTAGACCTTCCAAATGTTTGACTGTTGCTGCGAGGTAGTCTCTGTTAGAACCATATTTACCGCTTGCATCTAAAATTCGCTCAGCTGTTTTCTCTACAGAAATTTCGCCAACGTATAGCGCGTGGTCCCGATTCACTACTAACGTATATGCATTAATAGTATGATCATCGAGTTCAATTGCAACGGGCACACATCTATAAATTTCCTCTAGCATTTCCCGATTATTGAGATAATCAAAAACCTTTTCACGGTCCGTTTCGGCAATACGCAGTGCTAGCCCCTCACATTCGCCCCCCACATCGAGACCAAGAGATAAGCCTGGTTGGTTAGGTGTTCCTCTATAGGTTTCGGAAGAAACACAGAACTTACGTTGCCAACCATTTAGTTTAGCCTTTTGGGTTTCTATGGCATTGAACCCCGGATTCCACATTAGTGAACCATAGACAAAAAACCAAATATCACCCGGCCCGTCGATAACTGATTTGAAATAAGATTCCCTCACCTATCCTCGACCTGTCTATTAACAATAGCTACTCCAGCGGCCGCTATCGCTAAACCTAATAACGCCAGAATTGCAAAAGTTTCTTCGAACATTAGCCACCCCATAATCGCTGTCGTCGGAGGGCTAAGATAAATAAGGCTAGTAACTTTTGCGGTGGCACCTCGTTGGATTAAGAAAAAATACAATGCAATTGCGATCACTGAAAGCCCAAATGCCGACCACGCCAAAGCAACAAAAAATTGACCGGTCCAATCGATATGCAGTGGTTCGAATAAGACCGCCAGAATCCCAACAATTATGCAGGACGCTGCATTTTGAATTGTAACAGCAGCCCGAATATCAATTCCAATACAATAATGTTTTTGATAAATGGTCCCCACCGTAATGCCGAGTAAAGCCAACCCTGCGAACATGATACCCCATAAACTCTGACCGGATAGATCTATCTTTTCTGCCACTACAAGCCCCAAGCCGACGAATCCTAAACCAAGACCAAACCATTGTTTAGAAACTAGCTTTTCCCCCAATATTGGAGACGCCAGACAACCAGTAATCAATGGTTGGAGACCAACGATGAGCGCCATTACTCCCGTCGATAGACCGAGATAAATTCCATAAAATACGCCTACCAAATAAGTTGTTTGGACCAGTAAACCTGCAATTACTATATGGAGAACAGAGGTTGAACTGCTAGGCCAACGAAAAGGCCAAACCAAGCTGATAAAAAATAAAATAAAAAGGGCCAAACCAAATCTGAGCATCAGAAAAGTGAGCGGTTCCGTATAAGGCAATCCAAATTTTGCTGCCACAAATCCACTAGCCCAAAAAAATATAAAAAGGGCAGATGCAAAGTATATACGTCCAGCTGATTGATTATCTGTAATTTCTTCTCTCACAAGCGAGTTGTTTTTCTAAATTACCTTACGCCCTCCAAAGAAATAAAACCAAGGGTTCTATTTTATGAACTCGACCAAAGTACCACAGATGCATATAAAGAATTATGTCATTCGTTATAACCAAACGGCGTAAGCACATTATCATCTGGCTAGCTATTTTAGTGAGCCTTGCTGCTGTCTACTCCTGTTTTTGGTTGATTATGGCCAAAAAAATGGAGAATGGGCTTTCCAATTGGAAAGAACAACAGGAAACCATGGGTTGGAAATTCGACCATGGTAAAATTAAAGTTTCTGGTTTTCCATGGAGTTGGGTTTTGAATATCGAAAAGCCTCACTTTAAGAATACCCGGGCAAGTAATAAACTTCGTTGGTTAGGTTCTCAGTTACAACTCAAATTGAAACCATGGGATTTACAAAATGTGGAATTTCGGACAAAGGGTAAGCAGGAACTTTACTTTTTTAAAGGGAACTCGATAAGGCCTATTAAAGCTCGGATGGAAAGCGGTTGGGGGACACTAACCCTTAATCAATTTGGGAAAATAGGGAAACTTAAATTCTCTTTAAACAAGTGTGCCATACAAACATCTGATACAAAACAAGTTCAACTTAACCAGGTAAGATTAACTCTTTCTTCTAATCTGCCAAACAAGCCTGAAACAAGGGCACGCCTAGTTCCGTTATTCCACCTCAATACCGAATTCTCGGTCTTAGTGTTACCAAAAACGGCCTTTCCTTCTCCGGAGAAAAAAATTTCAAAATTAAAATTATCAGCCGACTTCCTAGGCGTTGCTGAGGGTAAAACCCTTAAAGATTATTTATCAACATGGTCTAAAAAGGGAGGCTCTATAGAAATTCATTATATTAATTTTAACTGGTCAAAATTAAAGTTTTCAGGAAACGGAACCGTGGCACTTGATTCCCGACTCCAGCCCATTGCGGCATTAAGTGCTAAAGTCTCCGGGTATATGGCAACCATTAATTCGATGGTCATTTCTGGGATCATTAAACCCAGTCTTGGAATGGTTTTGAGCTTCGCAGCCAGTGCACTGGCTAATAAAAGGGGAGGTCTAAACCAGGAACAAATTAGAATTTCTTTAACTGTACAAGATGGGTTCTTACATTTGGGGCCAATCAAAATTATGAAAATACCTAACATAAATTGGGAGTAATGCTTATATTAGGCGCCGTTAGGGGGCTTAGGTGGAATGTGCTGCCCTGCCTCAATTACACTTCGGCGGATTTCACGTGTCCGAACAAATAACGATTTTAAACTATCTCCATCCCCATTTCGTATAGCGCGTTGTAATCCCCCCAAATCCTCGGTAAGTCGTCCAAGCATTTCTAAAACAGCATCTTTATTATTTAAAAATATATCACGCCACATAATAGGATCTGATGCTGCAATCCTTGTAAAATCGCGAAAGCCACCAGCTGCAAACTTTATAACTTCCGACTTTAGCCGCTCTTCGAGGTCGGTAGCTGTGCCAACGATTGTATATGCAATTAGGTGAGGGACGTGGGACGTAATAGCCAATACCTGGTCATGGTGGTCCGGGTCCATATATTCAATCTTACTTCCAGTAAATCTCCATAGTTCTGCTACGCGTTCAATTGCGGTCTCATCAGTACCATTGACTGGGGTCATTATCATCCAGCGATCCTCAAAGAGAGTATCAAAACCTGCCTCCGGACCAGAATTTTCCGTACCAGCTATTGGATGACAAGGTACAAAATGCACACCTTCTGGAATGTTTTTAGCAACGGCATCAATTACCGCACGCTTAACTGACCCTACGTCACTCACGATTGCGCCAGGCTTTAGCGACCCAAACATTTTTTTTGTAACAGCTTCGTAAGCACCAATGGGCGTACAAAGAATTACAAGGTCAGCATCTTTAACTGCTAGAGGAATATTATCTGTAGCGCTGTCAACTAAATTGAGGTCCAATGCCTTTTTTCTTGTTTCTTCAGTCCGTGCACACGCAACAACTTCCTTTGCCAAACCATCACGGCGTATAACTCGTGCAAGAGACGAGCCAATCAAACCTATTCCGATAAACGAAATTTTTTTAAATAATACGTCTGCCATATTTCGCTATTTCGCCAGAAATTCTTTTACAACCCTGACAAAGTCCTCCATCTCATTTTGCCGACCTATTGTCACTCTGAGACAATCCGGTAATCCATAGCCACTTGTTTCCCTTGGCAAAATCCCTTTACCTGCGAAGAATGCCATCGCTTCCTGTGCGCTTTGGCCAGTATTATCCGCAAATTGTATAAGCAAGAAATTTGCCACACTAGGATAGACCTTCAAACCACAATCGGCGAGGTTGTCACTCAACCAGGTTAGCCATACTGAATTATGTTCTTGCGCAGCCCTCAAATGGTTAACATCTTCAATCGCTGCCTTGCCGGCTAGCTGCGCTGGTGTAGAGAGATTAAATGGCCCTCTCAAGCGATTTAATACATCTACTATAGACGGTGGACAATAGCACCAACCAATACGCAATGCCGCAAGTGCATAAATCTTCGAAAAGGTTCGAGTAACTACGGTATTGTTTGCCCTATCAACTAGATCAAATCCCATATTATAGTCTTGGCGGCTAACAAATTCCGCATAAGCGCAATCGATTACCAGCAAGATATCGTCTCGCAAACCAGCGCGGAGCTTCGACAGCTCATCTGATGCGATATACGAACCCGTTGGGTTGTTTGGATTGGCAATGAATACTATACGTGTCTTGTCAGTCACCAATGAAAGCGTCGCCTCGACATCAAAAGTAAGGTTTCGTTCCGGTACCTTTACCGGTTTTGCGCCAACGCAATGCGCCACTATGGGATAAACATTAAAGCCATGCTCTCCCAGCAAAATCTCATCACCGGGACCCGCATACCCACGTGCTAAATTGTATAACAACTCATCCGAACCGGCTCCACATACAATTCTCTCTGGATCCAAGGCATTTGTCTCTCCAAGAGCTTCGCGGAGATTCAAAGAGCTGCCGTCAGGATAAATATGGAGGGATGTATCCCCATCACGAAATGCTTCCAGGGCTTTGGGACTTGGACCAAGTGCACTTTCATTAGCGGAAAGCTTTATCACAGAAGCTTTGCCATCCACCAAAGATTTTCCGGGTACATAAGGGGCAAGTTCCATTATTCCGGGCCGAGGCTTCAACATTTTACTTCCCTGAGTTTAATGGCACGGCATAACTGCCAACCGATTGGGCTAAGGTAAATCCAATCTCGTTTTCAACTATATTCTTCAACCTGGGGTCATTAACCCCCACAAAACCACTTACCTCAATTAAAAATACCTCATTTGAAGTTTTGTTTTTTAACAGAGGGAATAATGCTGAGGGTTTTAGACCTGCCGCAGCTAAAGTACTTGTTAATCGAGAACGACTAACGGGCTCAACCATTTCTATAATTACATAGCTTATATCATTATCGCTTCTGGCGGGAGATATCTCAGCGACAAGCAAAGCTTCAACCCCGCTACCCCGTCTATTACCCCCGGACTCGAATGGTAGTCGGGCGCATATACGTAATAAACTTTCACTTCCCTGGCTACCGAGTAATGGCCACCAAGGCTCAGATTCATCGATTTGTGGTAAAGGTAAAACACCCACTGTTGCAGTACCATCTGCAACGGCTCGCAATACGCCGCGTGAAGTTTCATACCGTGTTATCGGTGTTTGAGAACCAAAGTGATCCCTTACAATATCCCAATAGGCGCCGTCATCATTACCCCTTACCGCTATTTTAAATTCACCTTGTATAATAAGAGATGCCGAAATTAACTCGCGCCAAATACGTGTTATTACGCCAGGCGGTAATGGACCACGGTGCCGACCCATTAACTTACGCAATACCTCTGCCTCACGCGCCGGCCAAAATATCGGTCCCCCTATATCCTGCTTGGCGTCTTTGATCTCCGCCACCACATCAGCACGTTCCATGATCAAATCATGTAACGATTGGTCGATAGAGTCGATCTTATCTCTTAATTTATCCAACCTTTTATCTACACTCATAACAATCTCTTGCTAACAGTTTTCCCAATATGCAAAGCTGGGCCGCGCGTTTATAGCGCGCTAAGACTTTAACAAAAAGCAAAGAAAATATTGCTAAATATTTTACTTCGTCATAGCTATCATTAAAATTTAGTTAATAGTTACTTGAAACAAATATTTAAATGAAGACTATGACCTTGTCATCAAACCCATTATCAAAAGAAAATTTGCCAGGACATCATGTCGAGCTTGGTGTTGAAACACCATTAAATTTAGATTCTGGAGCTATTTTAGGCCCATTCGACATTGCCTATCAGACCTACGGTATTCTCAATCAAGATAAATCAAATGCTATCCTTGTTTGCCATGCATTAACTGGAGACCAATACCCTGCAGAAAAGCACCCTGTTACGAATAAAGATGGTTGGTGGGAGCTTATGATCGGACCGGGCAAAGTACTCGATACTGATCGTTATTTTATCATTTGTTCAAATGTTCTGGGTGGGTGTATGGGAACAACCGGTCCAAGCTCAATTGACCCAAATACTGAAAAGCCTTTTGGACTTGCGTTTCCAGTAATTACTATTGGTGACATGGTACGCGCTCAAAAAATGATGATTGACCACCTAAAAATTGAAAAACTATTCTGCGTGATTGGTGGATCGATGGGAGCAATGCAGGTATTGGAGTGGGCCTCTAAATATGGTGACCGACTTCATACTGCAGTACCTATTGCTGGAGCCCCACGCCATTCTGCCCAGAACATTGCATTTCATGAAGTTGGACGACAGGCGATTATGGCAGACCCGGAATGGTGTCAAGGCAATTATAGTACTGAAAAAAAACGACCGCGGAGAGGGCTTGCCGTTGCAAGAATGGAGGCGCATATCACCTACCTTTCCGAACCAGCCCTTCATAGAAAATTTGGTCGGCGTTTACAAGAACGTGAAAAAATAACATATGGCTTCGATGCAGATTTTGAGGTTGAATCTTATTTGCGTCATCAGGGTAGCAGTTTTGTAGAACGTTTCGATGCAAACTCCTACCTCTATATCACCCGTGCTATGGATTATTTTGACTTAGCTGCAGAGCACGGAGGTGTTCTTGCAAATGCTTTTCATAGTACCAAAGTAAGGTTTTTTGTGGTCTCATTCTCCAGCGATTGGCTTTATCCAACTATTGAAAGCCGAACAGTTGTGCACGCGCTTAATGCGGTCGCTGCTAATGTTAGTTTCCTTGAGGTCCAAACAGACAAAGGGCATGATGCTTTTTTGCTAGACGAACCGGTTTTGCATGAAACACTTTCAGGTTTTCTTGACGGTGCTATTCGGCACAGCGGGCTAAAACTATGAAAAAGGAATATACTGTTAAGCCGCTTAGATCTGACCTAAAAATTATCAGTGATTTAATTTCACCAGAGAGCCGAGTACTTGATATAGGTTGTGGGGACGGTACTCTTCTAGCCCACCTTGCGGAAAATAAAAAGATCGACGCCCGGGGGATAGAACTGAGTCAAGAGGGGGTTAATGCCTGTGTCGCTAAGGGGTTATCAGTCATACAAGGTAATGCAGATACAGATTTAGCTGATTACCCTTCAAACGCCTTTGATTACGTAGTCTTGGGACAAACACTGCAGGCGACTCGGAGTCCCAGAGACGTATTAACGACTCTTGTTAGGATAGGACAGCACGCTATAGTGTCCTTCGTTAATGTTGGACACTGGCGTACCCGACTATCCTTAATGTTCAATGGGCGTGTCCCTGTTCCCGATGCAAATCATTATAGTTGGTATGATAGCCCCGATATTCATTTGTGCACTGTTCTGGATTTTGTCGATCTATGCGGAGAGCTTGGTTTAAAGATTGATATTGGTCTCTCTATTGATCGGAATACCAATGTTCGCCCTATTAGGACTCGGAGTCACACAGCAAACCTTAAGGGTGAGCAAGCCATATTTCAGCTCAGCCGAAAAAGATCCTAGCTACCAGCAATTACTTTATAATGTTGTCGTCGACTTCGGCTTTTTACCATGTCAGTAGTAGAGGCATGAATCTGCTTTCTAAATTCTAGAATTAGTACTCCAGAGATAGAAGGGAATGTTCTTTTGCCGACTTCCTCCCACACGCGTGAAGAGGCAACTATCAAACGTGACCTTATCGGCGGAATAAATAGGGCACGCTCTGTGCGAATTGGCATAAAAAGAGTATCTCTAAGTAGACGTTGGGCCTGCGCAGGTGTATAGGAGTTGCCATTCCCAAATGGCGTATGATCCAATCGTGCCCAAACTCCTCTCCGATTGGGTATAACTACAACAAGGCGCCCTCCATCAGCGAGAATTCTCCAAACTTCGCGAAGCATAGGTCGTAGTTGCTCGCTGCACTCAAGAGCATGTACTAATAATATTTTATCAAAGGACACATCAGGAAGTGGGATTTCTTCCTCATCACATAATATCACTCTACCACTTTCTTCCCCCGGCCAGTGCAAAACTCCCTGTCGAGCAGGCATAACCGCGATTGTCCGTTCCGCTTCATTTTGGAATATATCTAAAAACGGGATCGCATAGCCCAAGCCCAACACTCTTTGATTAGAAACATTTGGCCAAACACCACGTATACAGTTACTAATTAATGCTTTGGTGGTTTTTCCAAGAACATTTTTATAAAAGTCACTTAGATCGATAACGTCACACCACATACCACTATCATATCATAACTAATACTAAAATGATGTAGCATAGTATTGGCGCAACACAATCTCTTTGGTATTTTGCTAGAGAAGTGGCAACGTAACTTAAGGAAAACTTCCATGACTATGTTGGAAATTGAGCAAATTCCTACCCGAACTGATAATTACGTATACCTGATTAAAGAATCGGGGCAAGGTAAGGTTGGTGTTGTGGATCCATCAGATGCAGATCCCGTGATAGAGGCGCTAGGCCGTCTAGGTTGGGAACTAACAGACATCATTAATACCCACCACCATAACGATCATACCGGCGGCAACTTAGAACTAAAAGAAAAATACGGTTGCACCATCGTTGGCCCGCTAGCCGACCACGATCGTATAGCAGGTATCGATATAGATGTTGGAGACGGCGATACTTATATGTTTGGTGACTTAGAGGCCAAAGTATATGACACGCCCGGTCATACACGTGGGCACATAGCTTACTGGTTTGAAGAAAGTAGCGCTTTATTTTGCGGAGATACTCTTTTTGCTCTCGGATGTGGAAGGGTATTTGAGGGCACGTTCGAGCAAATGTGGGAGTCATTGAGTAAACTCCGGGCTCTACCCGATAAGACGATGGTTTATTGTGCTCATGAGTACACACAGGCAAATGCCAAATTTGCAGTGACCATTGAAACAGATAATCCAGCGCTAATGGCGCGAGCATCCGAAATTGATGCTTTGCGTGCCAATAATGAACGGACGGTGCCATCACTCCTAGGGCTTGAAAAAGCAACCAACCCGTTTTTGCGTGCCGATATTCCTTCAGTTGCTACTGCTGTAGGTTTGCCTTCTGGGAGCCCTGTTGAGGTATTCGGAGAAATACGTAAGCGCAAAGATAATTTTTAATTTGACTAATCCCGAGCAACACACATGGCAATGCCCATACCACCGCCGATACAAAGAGTTGCTAGGCCCTTAGATGAATCGCGCTTCTCCATCTCATACAGGAGTGTTGTCAAAATTCGGGCACCAGAAGCACCGATCGGATGGCCAATAGCAATAGCACCACCGTTAACGTTTAAGCGGTCTTCATCCCAACCAAGGTCTTTTCCCACGGCTAAAGCCTGGGCCGCAAAGGCTTCATTGGCTTCAATGAGCTCTAAATCGTCAATTGTCCAGCCCGCCTTTTCCAAAGCTGCTCTGCTTGAGGGAATGGGCCCTGTGCCCATTATTGAGGGATCAACACCAGCCTGAGCCCAAGAGACAATCCTAGCTTTTGGTGTAATTCCTCTTTTTGTTGCTTCCTCCGTTGTCATAAGTACAAGCGCCGCTGCCCCATCATTGATGCCTGAGGCGTTACCAGCTGTAACAGTTCCATCTTCCAAAAATGCCGGACGTAACTCGGCAAGTGACTCCGCTGTAACGGCACTACGCGGATATTCGTCTCGATCAACCGTTATAGGTCCTTTGCGAGTTTTTATTACTACCGGCGCTATTTCATCCACAAATCTTCCTGCATTTTGCGCCTGCTCTGTACGTTGTTGTGATCTTAAGGCAAATTGATCTTGTTCTTCGAGGCTAATCTGCCATTGTTTAGCAATATTTTCTGCCGTACAGCCCATATGGTAGCCGTTAAAAGCGTCCCACAGCCCGTCGCGGATCATAGTATCAACCATTTCAGTATCACCCATTTTTTTTCCACCGCGAAGGTGGAGACAATGGGGTGACTGAGTCATGCTCTCCTGGCCCCCAGCAACAACTATAGACGCGTCATTATTTTTAATTGATTGAAGAGCTAAAACTACCGTTTTTAAACCCGAGCCACAGAGTTGATTGACACCGAAGGCTGGTACCTCTATCGGCAAGTTCGCGGCTATTGCTGCCTGACGTGCGGGATTTTGACCTGTAGCAGCTGTCAAAATTTGTCCCATTATTACTTCAGATACATCTTCCGGTAAGATATTAGCACGGTCAAGTGCTGCAATAATCGCGACGGTCCCTAGATCAGAGGCAGTCAGACTAGAAAAAACGCCATTAAAGCTTCCAACGGGTGTTCTAGCAGCGCTTACAATGACAACATCATTCATGGTTCATAAACATCCCAAATATTCGTATTAAGCTAATTTCCATAATATATGAGAACAATATCAACCAAGGTACCCATCATTTCCATTCTATCATTTTATCTTCATGGCATATCCGATTGTTTTTAATGCATCGCATATTTCTTCTAAGATAACAGGATCATCAATTGTTGCAGGAACGTTATAAGCCTCGGAATTTGCTATCTTTTGCATTGTGCCCCGCAAAATTTTACCAGAACGAGTTTTCGGTAGACGTTCTATGACCATTGCAGCCTTGAATGACGCCACCGGGCCAATGGCCTCTCTAACCATTCTAATTACTTCTTCAACAATTTGTTTACTCTCCCGATTGACTCCCGCGTTCAGAACTAGAAAACCAAGTGGTACCTGCCCTTTCAAGGGATCCTCTACTCCTATTACTGCACATTCGGCAACATCCGAATGAGAAGCAAGAACTTCCTCCATGGCTCCAGTCGAAAGGCGATGACCAGCCGTATTGATAATATCATCCGTCCTGGACATGACATACACGTAGCCATCTTCATCCAAATACCCTGCATCAGCTGTCTGATAGTAGCCCGGAAAATTTTTTAGATAAGATTCTAGATATCTTTCGTCAGCGTCCCATAGTGTCAAAAGGGCTCCCGGCGGTAGTGGTAGCTTAAGAACTAGAGCACCAATTTTTCCAGTTTCCATTTCGTTTCCGCCTTCGTCCAAAACACTTAAATTCCACCCGGGCACCGGTTTACTTGGAGAACCGTGTTTTACAGCTAATTGCTCTATACCCAAACAGTTCGCGGCAATTGACCAGCCCGTCTCTGTCTGCCACCAATGGTCGATCACCGGCACTTTCAGATGCTTTTCCGCCCAAGCTAACGTATCTGGATCTGAACGTTCTCCAGCTAAAAATAATGCTTTCAAACTTGAAGTAGAATACTTTTTTAGAATATTTCCACTTGGATCCTCGCGTTTAATGGCACGAAATGCCGTAGGAGCCGTGAAGAGTTTCGTTACATTATGCTCCGAGATCACTCGCCAAAAAGCACCGGAATCAGGTGTGCCGACAGGTTTTCCTTCATAAAGGATCGAAGTGGCTCCAACCAGAAGAGGTCCATAAACGATATATGAGTGCCCCACAACCCATCCAATATCAGAAGCCGCCCAGTACACGTCACCTGGCTTAACATCGTAAATGGCACTCATTGACCAGTTCAGAGCAACCGCGTGACCACCATTATCACGAACAACCCCCTTGGGTTGTCCAGTCGTTCCAGATGTGTAGAGGATATAAAGTGGATCAATGGCCTTAACTGAAACACAATCATGAGGCTCCGCTGCTGCAATAGCATCATTCCAATCCAAATCGTTTGGTTTTATTTCACAGCGGAGTTCATCACGTTGGACAATTATTGATTTTTTGGGTTTGTATCTTGCTATATTAATAGCCTCATCGAGTAAGGGCTTATATGCAACAATTCGGCCTGGTTCTAATCCACATGAAGCGGAAACGATGACCTTTGGTTTCGCATCATCAATTCTCACTGCTAATTCATTGGCTGCAAACCCTCCGAAAACGACTGAATGGATTGCTCCTAGGCGAGCACAAGCCAGCATTGCAATTACCGCCTCAGGGACCATTGGCATATAAATTACTACACGATCACCCCTACCGACGCCCTGATTTGCTAGCGCCCCTGCAAAGGTCGCCACAAGATCACGCAATTCAAGATAGGTAAATTTCTCACTAACACCCGCCATTGGGCTGTCATAGATCAAGGCACACTGCGCAGCGCGGCCACTATCAACGTGACGGTCCAACGCATTATAACAAGTGTTAAGTGAGCCGCCTGAAAACCAACGATAGAATGGTGAATTAGAACTATCTAAAACCGACTCCCATTCTTGATCCCAACTAATAGCCGCTGCAGCATCGGCCCAAAAGGCCTCCTTATTATTTAACGCCTGTTTATAAGCACTATCGAACTCTCCAGACATAATACCTCCTATAATGTCTTTTCAGTTTAGGCGCATAACATCAAAACGACGCAAACAAACCCGCGGTGCGCACACCAAGCAAAAAGCGGAGGAAAACCGCTTATTCCGGGTTAATTTAAATAAATTTTAAGTGCAAATTCGCAACAGTTCATCTTTTATTAGGAGTTTTTGTTTTTTAATTTCCGCGACTATGTTTTGATCAGGTTGAGGACGTTTAAGTTCTTCAAGGAGCTTGCTTTCTAATTTTGCATGATTTGTTTCTAGTGAAGACTTAGCTTCATCAACGATCATATTAGCCTCCGTTATAGTCGATAATACACCATGTTATTTTAGACATACCTGGCACAAAACACCAACGCCGATTTAGTATAATCCATTCGTCATTCCAGTAAGGACTGAAAAATTCTATACTCCCGGAATAAAATTATGCTTTAATTCTTTTGACCTTTGTCATGATGGCAAACAAAATTGACCAAACACTATGTAATCGGACCTTGTAGAGTGGATTGAGTGACCATTAGAGATAATTAATACCTATCAATAGGTTCCTGAAAGGCTAATGGAAAATCAAAAAGGACTGAGAAAACGCATCACCGAACTCGAGTTGGAACACCGTGAACTGGACACGGTCCTCGATCGATTCGCCGAAAAAACACCGAGCGACAATCTCGAACTTCAGGTTAAGAGAATCAAAAAACGCAAATTAATAATAAAAGATGAAATTCAGAAACTTAAAAGCAAACTAATTCCCGATACTATTGCCTAATAAACCAATTAAAACCCGTTATTAAGTAACAAAGATCATCTCTCTCATTGCCTACCGAAAAGGTACACATATAATGGTGTTTACAAGGTTTGGATCAGAACTAACGAGAGTGTAAAATGGCAAAAAAACCAGCCCCAAGAAAATCCCGTCGTTCACCATCAAAATCAAAAACCCCGCTTGTCGGCATTGTTATGGGTAGTCAATCCGATTGGGAAACAATGCGGCACGCAGCCGATACCCTTAAAAAATTAGGTATACCAAACGAAGTTGCTGTTCACTCAGCGCATCGGACACCTGATCGCCTGATCGATTGGATAAAGGATGTAGAAAAAAGGGGTACCAAAGTATTTATTGCTGGGGCCGGAATGGCAGCTGCACTACCTGGCGTAGTCGCAGCCATGACTTCTAAGCCTGTCTTTGGTTGCCCGATGGAAACCCGCGTTATGGGTGGTATGGATAGTCTATTATCTATGGTCCAAATGCCCGGAGGCATCCCAGTTGGTGTCTTAGCCATTGGACGCGCTGGTGCAGTCAATGCAGCTTTACTCTCTGCAGCGGTCTTAGCCCTAAGTGATGACAAAATTTCCAAAGCAGTCAAGAATTTTCGAGTTCAGCAAACTAAAGGCGTGCCGCTCACACCGAAATAAATGTTAAAACTTCAACGTTCACGCAATGTTCGGAGAACTTTAAACGGATTGGGCAAGCAGACAGACAACTTATCGAGACGACTACGTAGTGAATTAATCTTCATCACGTCAGATATTCTACGATCAAGAAATGCCCAAGTATCAGTATTATCCTTTGATTCATCATTTAACCAGAAAAGCATCGTGGCCGAAATCACCCCATAGAGTAGAGCTCTTTTGGTATAAAAACTAAAATCTGCCGAACGATCTCCAATACCATACCAGATTGAATCAACGGTTTTATAGGCCCCGTTAACGCCTATTGGAATATTTGAGGGCACGGATAGGTATGTAATAGTCCTACGCACCGCTTCTTTATAATTGGATAAAACTTCAAAACGCAGCCTAACCGCAAGAGCGACACGCTCTCGAATTTTAACACCTTCTAGCTGAACCACGGATAAAGAACTAAGCATTTCGCGATCGGCCCAATCACTAAAATATCGCACGATCTCTTTTACCCCTCCAGTAAAGTAACGCTCGATTGTTGTTTCCTCCAAACCAGCATCTTTTACCGCTGCTTTCAATGCGGTTTCTGTCCACCCATCAAAACCAACGTGGGGCAAAATTTCTTTAAGCAAAAGATCTTTTTTCTTCTGACGCTCGCTTAGTTTTTTAATCATTAATTTAACTCACCCTCATTCCCGCTGTCTCCCTCATGCTCAGAAAATGATGGTAAACCGAATTTCTTGGCTTCCTCGGCAAACACAAGTAACGACAAGTCATTCATGCGCATCGGATACAAGATTCCTTCAAGATGATCAAACTCATGTTGAAAGACTCGCGCATGAAAACCTGTTGCTTCTCTCTCAATAAGTACACCCTTTGGTGTATAACCGCGGTAACTGATGTGATTATATCGTGGCACTGCTCCGGTTAAGCCTGGAACAGAGAGGCAGCCTTCCCATCCCAAAACAACCTCGTCAGATAAAGGGCTCCATTCCGGATTAATAATTTCCGTCATGGGTGCAAAGTCTGTGCCAGGAGATTCTTCATCACCTTGGCTTTCATTTAGAGCTGAAAAAATTACAAGCCTTGCACTGACATGTACCTGTGGCGCTGCCAATCCCGCCCCTCTTACGTCATCGAGTGTCTCGTGCATATCTTTGACTAAATTACGCACCTGAAGCCCAGTAGGGTCAGCAATTATGTTGGCAATTTCCGCCAGGATAGGGTGCCCCATTCGGGCAATTTTTAGAATAGCCGTAATGAGAATATTAGCGGTCTAACCAATCAAATCAATAATCCAATAATTTCATTTTTAATGATTAGCCCAGAGCTTGTAATATTTCTTCTGTCATTTTCTTAGCATCGCCGAATAACATCATGGTGTTATCGCGAAAAAAAAGCTCGTTATCAACGCCAGCATAGCCCGATGACATGCCTCGTTTAACAAACAACACGGTTTGGGCTTTTTCAACATCAAGAATTGGCATCCCAAATATTGGGCTAGAAGGATCAGTTTTAGCAGCCGGGTTGGTAACATCATTAGCACCAATGACATACACAACATCTGCAGTGGAGAACTCATGATTGACCGCTTCTAGTTCGAACACTTCGTCATAAGGCACGTTTGCTTCCGCAAGGAGAACATTCATATGACCCGGCATCCGCCCAGCCACAGGGTGGATGGCATAGGTGACCTTGACCCCGGCCTCTTTTAAAACATCACCCATTTCCCTTAAAGCGTGCTGCGCCTGCGCGACTGCCATTCCATAACCAGGCACGACAATCAATTTTTCCGCATTTTTCATTATAAAACTTGCATCTTCCGCACTGCCCTGACGTACGGTCTTGTCTCCTTGTTCAGTCGCGATCACACCTTCCTCAGTACCAAAACCACCAAGAATGACATTGAAAAAGGAACGGTTCATTCCCTTGCACATTATGTAACTCAGAATTGCCCCGGAAGAACCAACAAGCGCACCGGTAATAATTAAAAGCATATTATTTAGAGTAAACCCAATACCGCATGCAGCCCAACCTGAGTAGGAGTTGAGCATTGAAACCACAACGGGCATATCGGCCCCACCAATGGGTAAAATTATCAAAAATCCAAGTAAAAATGCCAGTGCTACTAAAAGCCAATAAGCCTGATAAGACTCTGTCATGGCAAACCAAGAAATTATTCCCAATGCAGTAATACCGAGTAATGCATTAAGAAAATGCTGACCTTGGAAAATTAAAGGTGTTCCGGACACCAGCCCTTGCAATTTAGTGAAAGCAACGATTGAACCCGTAAAAGTAACTGCTCCGATGAACGTGCCAATAGACATTTCGACTAGGCTCGCAGTCGATATATTACCGGCTTTTCCAATGCCGTATGATTCGGGCGCATAAAGCGTTGCGGTTGCTATAAAAACCGCCGCAAGACCTACAAGACTGTGAAATGCCGCTACCAACTGCGGCAAGGCTGTCATTTGGATTTTTAGCGCTATTACTGTTCCAATAGCGCCACCTGTCACTATACCAGCCAAAATCCAGCTATAACTTAAAACCTCGGGGTTCGCGAGAGTGGTAAAAATGGCGATAACCATTCCAATGATACCGGTTACATTGCCCCGACGAGCTGTTTCGGGAGAAGAAAGGCCACGTAACGCAAGAATAAAACAAATCGCGGCTAACAGGTAGGCTAGGCCGGTGGCTTCCCCAGACACTATTTACCCCTTTTTTGAAACATTTGCAGCATACGCTGCGAGACAATAAACCCACCAAAAATATTTACTGAGGCAAAAATGACCGCAAGAAATCCCATTATTTTAGAAAAATTTAATTCAGAGGGGCCCGCTGCAATTAACGCCCCAACGATAATTACCGATGAAATAGCATTGGTGACGCTCATAAGAGGGGAGTGTAGAGCAGCAGTAACGTTCCACACCACATAATAACCGACAAATATAGCCAAGATAAATACTGTGAATAGTGAAATAATTGACTCGTTTGGCGTCGAGGCTACAACTGCTTCCGTCACCTGTAGTACCTTGATCGGCTCCATTTTTAACTTGCCTTCTTTTTTCTTAGGTTCTTAACGATATCGGGATGTACAACTTCCCCATTATGGGAGACTAAACAACCCTTAACGATTTCATCTTCCCAATTGATAGCCAGTTTTTTCTCTTGAGGATCTACCAACGGTGTTACAAAATTTAGTAAATTTCTAGCATACAGTTGGCTAGCGTCAGCAGCCAAACGACTAGGTACGTTGGCGTGACCAATGATTATCACCCCATGTTTAGTAACCACATTTCCATATTCACTAATGGGACAATTGCCTCCCTGTTCAACTGCCAAGTCAACGATTACGGAGCCTGTCTTCATAAGCTGGACCGTTTCTTCAGGTATTAACACCGGAGCAGTACGCCCTGGTATCAGGGCCGTGCAAATAGCAATATCTGTTTTAATCAAAGACTCTCTTAACACCTCCTCCTGACGGATTTTGTACTCATCGGTCATCTCTTTCGCATAACCACCAACAGTTTCAGCATCCTTCAGGGTATTAGGATCAACTTCAACAAATGTAGCACCAAGGCTTTCAACCTGCTCCTTAACGACCGGACGGACATCGTACGCGGACACTACAGCGCCCAGCCGACGTGCCGTAGCGATCGCCTGCAAACCAGCTACACCAGCGCCAAGAACAAGGACACGCGCAGGGGCTAATGTCCCAGCTGCCGTCATCATCATTGGAAACGCACTATTATATTCATGGGCGGCATCTAGCACTGCCTTGTATCCCGCGAGATTGGACTGGGAGGACAATACATCCATCGATTGCGCTCGGCTTATTCTTGGTAATAATTCCAAAGCGAAGGCCGTTATCCCTCGCTTTGCATAAATTTCTACTTGGTCATGATTCGTTAGCGCTGACAATGTTCCTATCAAAATCGATCCCGATTTCATCATCGCAACTTGATCGGTTCCCTCATCAGTTAGAGAAAATGGCCTTTGCACCGCTAGAACAATATCAGCATCAGTGATAGCGTCCTCGGGACTACTGACAATTTTGGCACCAACTTCGATCAAAGAGGCATCTGAAATTGAAGCATCATCGCCAACACCTGCTTCTACTAGGACGTCAAATCC
>CAZCKO010000009.1:0-52913 GCA_964499275.1 uncultured Rhodospirillaceae bacterium | reverse complement strand
GCCCTTGGCATGGGGTTTGCTGCTCAATGGATTACTGAGTGGTATGCCTACAATGAAGATGTAAAATCTGCGCTTGGTCTAAAATCAAGAGACCGAGTATCCGGATTTCTTTATTTTGGCTCCCTGACTGAGGCACCGACAGATAGAATTCGTCCAGAATATGAGGATATCGTCTCCGAATGGACTGAGCCGGCCACCTTGCATACCCCTTAAGGAGGGTAAAATGGAAAATTCAGTAAACGAGACTCTACGAGAAAACGCCAGCCAAACTGCAGGTCGTGACCACCCTGTCGAGTATAAAGGCAAGTCACCAATAAAAGTAAATAAACTCGGTCATATGGTCTACGAGGTAAAGGACGTTGAGCGAACGGCCAAATTTTGGCGGGAGGTCATGGGTTTTGAGGAAACAGATCGTAATTCCATTGGTATGGTATTTTTCCGATGTGGACCTGATCATCACGCCATTGGGCTTAAGCCAAGCAAAGCAAAGTCACGTCCACAAACTGGAGAGGCCCTCAAGATAGAACATTTAGCCTTAGAGGTTGATGGCCCAGGTACACTATTTGAAACTCGAAAATATCTAGAAAAAAATGGTATCCCCGTTGTATTTGAAGGACGCAAGGGGGCCGGCGGCAACATGGCTCTGCATTTTTGTGATCCCGACGGTTTTGAGTTTGAGCTATATTGCGGCATGGATCAGATAGCTGCAGATGGAAAGTTACGGCCGGAAAAACAGTTTCACAGAGTAAATACCCTGGAAGACGCAGTAGCTAACCCACTGCCAGATAAGTGGTAGATTTTTATTGTTTCAAGATTCTGTTCTCACACAAGAACGTCAAAACCGCTCTGTTAAAGGCAGTAGGTTGTTCCAGGTTGGTCATGTGACCGGCTTTCTCAATAATAATAAGTTCTGAACCAGGAATATGTTCCTGCATGTACTCGCCCACAGTTGGCGGTGTAAGTGGATCTTGTTCGCCAAATACTAATAAGGTTGGCACACTAATATTTTGTAAATTGTCGACACGTGTGAAAGATGCTGATGCGCGAACCGTCTTGATATAACTTTCCACATGTAACTGAGAAGAGGCTTCCACTGAACGCTTTAGAGCATCCTCAGAATGTCCAGGCGCCAACAAGGTACCGCCCCGCTTTTGTGCGTGTTCCGCTGGGGTCGCTCCATTAAGAAAAGGGCGGATCCGATTTTCAACGAATTCTTCAATTGATTGCGAACGGCTTGCGCGCATGTCTTTGGGGTCGTCACCAGCAAAAGTATCACAAAGAATTAAGGTGGAGACCCGCTCCGGAAATAAGGCATAAAAATCCTGTGCTATCCGTCCTCCCATAGATAGCCCGCAAAGATGAGCCTTTTCAGCCTCGAAATGATCCAGCACGCGTTCCAGGTCACGACTAAAATCACTGAAATCTAAATCACCTTCATAATCATCCGACCCACCATAACCTCGTGCATCCCATGCTACGGTTTTAAAATGTTTGGAAAATTCAGGTAATTGCAAATGCCAGTTAACCTTGTTCCCACCAATACCATGGAGAAACACCAGTAACTCCCCCTCACCTGCAATATCTAGGCATATCCTTGGAATGCCACCTACAAAGTTCGTTACCCAAGACTTCTTGATCATCTCGTTTCCCTATCTTTGGATTTCCAGCACGACCTTACCTTGTATTTTTCGATCCCTGATTAAATCAAAGGCATCGACGATATCTTCCATTAAGAATGAGGCCTGCACCGGCATTCCCACCTTACCATCTGCACACATTTGGAAAATTTCTTTTTGTGCATCTTGCATCCATTCAACTTCTTTGTCCCGATACTGACCACGATCTACCCCTATTACCGCGATGTTCTTGAGCAGCACATAGTTGGTTTTCATTTCGGCGATCACTCCACTAGTAAACCCAACCACAACAAGACGACCACGAAATTTCAGAGATCGTATTGACCCATGGAAAACCTCACCCCCCACCATTTCAATTACAACATCCACGCCATTTCCATCCGTCAGCGCAAAAATTTGATCGCGTACACTGTTCCTTGGATTCTCGGTAGAAAGATCTATGACATAATCTGCACCATTTTCTTTTGCTGCCCCCTCTTTCGAGGGCGTTGTCAATCCAGCAATAACTTTACAACCGTATTGCTTAGCAAGCTGGATCGCGGCAATTCCCACACTTCCGCTCGCGCCGGTTACTAAAACAGTCTCTCCTGCCTGAATTTTCGCCCTGTCTATCAGCGCTAGATACGATGTCTGGAAAGCAATACCGATAGAAGCTGCCTCATCAAAGGGAATATTTTCGGGTACGAGATAACACTCATGTTCTGGTGCTATTGCCTGTTCCGCGAATGTACCATACTCAACTTGGATCATCACACGGTCACCCGGTTTGACCCGGGTTACGCCAGTCCCCACAGCAGCGACGATACCTGCGCCCTCTTTTCCCGGGACGAAAGGCAATTCTGGTCTAACCTGATATTTACCCTCGATTGTAAGTAAATCAGGAAAATTTACAGCCGCCACACGCATTTCCACCAAGACTTCTCCTTCCCTTGGTTTAAGTGCTGGAATATCCTCCAACGTTAGATCCTCCGGTCGGCCAATTTTGTGCAGCATTAAAGCGCGCATACCTAAATTCCTTTGTTTCTTTTTTGTATAGACATATTACTATTCAGTCCTTGTACAAGGGGCAAGATATGCAAATCGGTATACCGAAGGAAGTCAAAGACCACGAGTATCGAGTTGGAATGACACCGCCGGGTGTTTTGGAGCTTACAGGTCGTGGACATAAGGTCATCGTTGAAACTAATGCCGGGCAATCAATAGGGATAGACGACTCTGATTATACTGCTGTTGGGGCAACAATAGCCAACAACCAAGCGGAGGTTTTCTCTGAGGCGGATATGGTGGTTAAGGTCAAGGAACCTCAAGCTGAGGAAATTAAATTGCTGAAGAAAGGGCAAGTGCTTTTTACATACCTACACCTCGCACCAGATAATGCGCAAACACAGGGACTTCTCGATAGTGGCGCCATCGCTATAGCATACGAAACAGTAACAGATGAACGGATGGCCTTACCCCTCCTAGCGCCGATGAGCGAGGTAGCTGGTCGTATGTCTGTTCAGGCAGGAGCGAGCGGTCTTGAGATTGAGCGAGGGGGACGCGGCGTCCTTCTTGGTGGGGTGCCGGGTGTAACACAAGGTAAAGTAGTCATTATAGGTGGTGGTGTTGTTGGTACTAACGCTGCATTTATCGCAACCGGGATGGGGGCCAGCGTCACGATAATCGACAAAAACCAAAGAAGAATGGCAGAGCTGGATTTTCAATTCCAGAGCATGGTCACCACCCTTTATTCAACGACCCACGCAATAGAAGAAGCTGTTAGCGAAGCTGACCTTGTAGTCGGAGCCGTATTAGTTCCTGGAGCCACCGCTCCAAAGCTGGTTTCCCGATCAATGATTAAAAATATGAAGAGAGGTTCGGTTGTCGTTGACGTTGCAATAGATCAGGGTGGATGTATAGAGACCAGCAAACCCACAACCCATTCGAAACCATATTTCACTGATGAAGGGGTTGTTCATTATTGTGTAACGAACATGCCAGGTGCGGTCGCAAGAACATCAACTTTTGCCCTAAACAACGCCACCCTACCCTTTATCGTATTACTGGCCGAGAAGGGAGCGGAAGAGGCGATGCTTTCGAATAGGCATTTACTGGACGGCTTAAATATCTATCACGGTGACCTGACCTACCAGGCCGTGGCAGATGCTCAGGGACGAAAGTTTTCTGACCCGGCCACTTTACTGGGAGGCTGAAACTTTCTAACTAACCATAGGGACTTCTTTAACGAGCTTTCCCTCTTCAAATGCTAAACATTGTCCACTTAGATCCATTGGTACCTCTGCCGCTAGAACAAATGCTTTGCCAAGAATTTCGGGGCCCGGCATCCTTTCCTTGGCTTTATCCGGCGCAGTTTCAGTCGCAATCGCAAAACGTGGTGAAAATGTTAAAACACAAATATTGGAATTTCGGACCTCTTCAGCAGCAAAACGGGTAAAAGTTCTTATGGCATCCTTTGTTACCATGTAAGCCAGTGCTCCCGGGGGTGTTGTATCCCCGCCGCCATACAAATTGATAATATGACCTTGGCCACGCTCTTTCATTTGCGTGATAGCATGCTTTGTTCCTAAAAAAGTCCCGTAAAGATTAGTACTGATCACTTTATTCCAAAACTCATAAGGCATATCAGACACCTCCGGCCAGCGGGGAAGCCCCCAACGGAAGTGGGGCACCACTCCTGCGTTGTTCACTAAAATATCAATTCCCCCAAACATACCCTTAACCTTGCCAAAAACATCAAGAACTTCATTTTCTTTTCTTATATCCAACTGCACCGCTACTACTTCAGAATGTTTACTCAGCTCTGATGCTGTTTTTTTAGCGATATCGTAATTAATATCCGCAATCACGACTTTAACACCAGTTTCAGCAAGGGATTTTGCCGCATGTCTGCCTATCCCCTGAGCGCCCCCAGTCACAATAGCGATTTTATCCTTCAACATCGTAAACCCCTTGATTACTGAGCATTATCGAGTTCGTCAGCTCCGGCTTGCTTCATAAGTTTCTCAAGTGCGTCGTATGGTTGGGCTCCAACGATACCGTACCCGCCCGCAACAAACGTGGGGACGCCAGAAACACCATAGGCTCGCGATTTTTCCCAGTCGCTGTCGACGGCTTCAACAAATAAACTCTCTTCCAAAACTCTAAGCGCCTCTTTTGCGTCAAGGCCAACCGAATCAACCACATCAAACAGTACATCCATATTACCAATATTCTTGGTATCGACGAAATAGGCTCGATAAAGTGCGTCGTGTAGCGGCTCGCCATTCTTCTGTGTATCAGCCCACTTCCCGAGCTCCTGTGCCCTCCGGCTATTATAGGTATGGGTGCGCTTTCCGTAGGGCAGTCCTTCGGCCTCCATTCTGCCTTTCATTTGCTGATATACTTCTTCTGGGTCCAAATTTCTCCCTGCATACAGTTTAGCGATGGATAGTCCTTCTTCAGGGGTGTCTGGGTGCAAAGGAAAATGAACCAACTTCACATTAATATTGAAATTTTGTTTAAGTCTTTCAATACGCACGGTACTGAGAAAACACCATGGTCACACATAATCAGTAAAGACTTCGACGGTAACAGGATCAGTCATATAATCACTCCGCTAGGTTGAACACTTAGCTTTGCATGCATTCTTTACGCTGGCGAGGAAAATGATGTTTAATAGGGAACCGACCCGCCGTCGACGACAACCGTTTGACCGGTAAAAAAATTTGCTTCACGAGATGATAAAAATTCGATTGTCCCAACCATATTATCCGGTATAGTCCGCCGTTTGAAAGCGTGGGAGTTGGTATTGTTATCGAACCATTCCTCGCTCCAATTTCTACCCTCGACTAGAGCATCGCTTACTACCAGGCCCGGGGCAATCGCATTGACACAAATATTGTCTTCGCCAACCTCACGAGCCATCGCCTTGGCGTAAGCAAAACCGATACCGCGCGTCCACCAGTGACGACTGCCACATCTCCGTACAATCTTGTCATTCTCAAATCCTAAAATTATCTCTCTACCTTAAAGGAGAAAAACTAGCGGGATATAAAACCCGATTTTCCTGTTCAACAATTAACGGCAACGCAACTTCTAAGTAGGCCGGCCAGTCCGGATGTTCTGCCAAGGCAACCCGTTTTTGTAGCCTGTCATCCAACGAATCGTATCCCCATATATGGACTACCTTGTTCAATCCCCCAACTTCAGTATGCCAAAACCCCACGAGCGTTCCTAAAACTTCTTTTTGTACCGGAAGACCCAACTCTTCGTAGGTATTAAGATATTCTAAAATTTTTCCAGGTTGAATAGTATAAATGCGTTCTTCATAAATCATCTGCATCTCCGATCATCTGCAACCATTGTACATATCTTAGTAAAGTAGGGTCAAAGGTTGTCGAATAAAAATGATACTTTCTCGGTTTCGTTAAAGGGCTCGTTAAGATAATTATATGCAAGTTTAGTAGACAGAAACTCACCCTTTTTAGGAAAGACCCATTGGTTCAAAAACTCCGCAATACCCCTAACCATATGGGTAAAAACTCAAATATACTTGGCGTTTTTTGGATGCTTTTAGCTGTATCGCTTTTGACAGGAATGTTTGGCATTGCCAAAGTGTTAATGGAGACCCTCCCAATTGCCGAAGTGGGTATGTTTCGGTTCTTGACTAGCCTGATGTTCCTAGTTCCCTGGCTACTTATGAACGGATTAAAGGTTTTAAAGAGCGAGAGACCATTCGCACATTTTTGGCGTGCATTCTTCGGGGCTACATCCCTGCTTGCTGGTATCTATGCCGTCCACCATCTTTTGTTGGCTGACGCCGTGGTATTAACTTTCACTATACCTCTTTGGTCAATTATCATGGCTGCATTATTTCTGGGGGAACGGATCCGGGTTCGCCGCGCACTTGCAACAATCATTGGGTTTTGTGGTGTATTAATGGTCGTAAAACCACAAACGGGAGTGGAACCAGCAACACTCGTCGCCTTATTAGCAGCCATTCTTGCGACCTGTGCCCTGACGACAATGAAAAATCTTACCCGTACCGAGCCCTCTAACAGGATAGTATTTTATTTCCTATTTTATGGATTTTTAATTCTTGCAATACCGGCAAGCTTGCATTTCAGAATGCCTAATTTAGAGGAATGGTCATGGCTCATTGCCCTGGGTTTTGTCGGCTCAACGGGTCAATACTGTCTAACCCGGGCATACGCAGCTGGTGAAATGACAATAATAGCCCCCCTAGATTATTTTAGAATAATAATTGCGGTTGCAATCGGTTTCTATTTCTTTGGAGAAATACCAGACCTCTGGGCTATCACAGGAGGCATAATCGTGCTGACTTCATGCGGCTACATTGTTAGAAGAGAGGCAATGCTAAAAAAAGTAAATAAAGAAAGATTAGAAAAGTAAATTGTCACTCTAGCAATATTTCAACGAACCGTTTGAGTGGGGTGGAATCGTGAGATAAACCCAAGGCACCCGTGAAGTGTCCCTGTCGCCTAATGAATAAGTTTTCTTCTGGTACTTCCCAATTTCTGGAAAGTAAAAGCCCGCCCTCAAAAGGTGTCAATCGATCCGCGGAACCTAGAAGCATTACAATTTTATTGCGCATAAGCGGCGGCCGTATAGTTGGCTGGAGCAAAGGCAACCAACGCTTTAGCGTCTGTGTAGTCCAACCTTTTCGTTTTATTTCTCTCGTAAGATTCAGCTTGTCCCCTATGTTACTGTTGAAAGCGACGTCATTCATATCACCCGAGGTTGTTATGAGTATTAGTGCGTCATGCCGGTCACTATCAGGCCAATCATTCGCAGCAGTTGAAGAAAGCTGAGCGCACAACCCTCCCAAGCTGACGCCCCCTAAACCAACAGGGGAGGGAGAAGTTGACCGTGCCCACCTCGTCCAAATAGCTACCTCAGGTACCCACCTTCTTAGAGCCTCTATAAAGCCCAACGGCCCACACCTCAAAATGTTCTCCCCTCCGAATTGACCTTTCGGGGTACGACGCCCATGCCAAGGACCAGTGGGTAACACCACTCTGATTCCTTCACGGGTAAGTGCCTTTACTGGATAGGCCAAATTATTCCACATTGCCGGGTCAAGTAGGATCCCATGCAAACAAATAAATGTCCCCTTTATGTTTCCGTCGTGCGGCATAAAAACCTGAGCACGCACGATATCATTTTTTTTACAAAAAGGCGCAGGCGTTTTCAAATGGAATTCCTCACCCCATTCACCGTAAACACTCGCTGATTTATCAATCTTAGCGGTTGGCGGGGATGGGAATGGATTCTCTTTAAGAAGATTCGTATGAATAGACTCTACCTCTTGAGGTGTCGCAATAGACAATTTAAGGGGCTGGATATGAGGTCGCAGAGAAAAAAAATATCGACGCATCGAGAGTTGCCGATGTTCCCCCGCGACAAGAGAAATTTGTGATTCGATTAAATCATTTGGATTTGGATTTTCTTTGTCAAAGAAATATGTTTCCCATGTATTACATATCTCTGAAAACTCTTGATTAGATTTTGAAACCTTATTCAACACTCTCAAATATTGATCGCAATTCAGACCGGAAGCGGCTATTTCATTACCAAATAATTCCGGGGAGCCCCCTGAAATAGTAGCAGCCGCCCATGCTCGGGATAACGGACAATACCACCTTGCTACAATATTCAAAGCGATAGCGTCAAACCACGGAGCCATGAATAATTTTCCCTTTAGGCCTTCTAAATATTTATAATTAGGGGAAGGAGGAAGACGAATCACGTCAACGCTTGGCAACGGGCATGACTCGTCTTTCTTTGACGCCACTGTAAACAGATAAGGGACGGATTAAACGGTTAGCAGAATTTTGTTCCATGTAGTGAGCTGTCCATCCGGTAATGCGGCTCATCACAAATATCGGGGTATACATATCGATCTCAAAACCCATCAAATAATACGCAGGACCCGCTGGGTAATCCAGATTAGGGTGGATATTTTTTTCTTTAACCATGATGTCTTCCAAAACATCCTCAATTTCAATCCACCTCCGATCATTTCTCCATCGCGCAAGGTCTTCAAGACAGGTACGCATTGTCGGGACACGGCTGTCACCCCATTTATAGACCCTATGACCAAAACCCATTACCACTCGTTTGTTCGCAAATGCTTCACGCAACCAAGCCTCTGCTTTATCTGCTCTTCCTATCTCTATAAGCATGTGCATTACAGCTTCGTTAGCCCCGCCATGCAGAGGACCCTTGAGCGCCCCAATACCGGCCGTTACCGCACTGTAAATGTCTGACATCGTTGACGTAACAACGCGGGTCGCGAAAGTCGAAGCGTTAAAGCTATGTTCCGCATAGAGAATTAAGGACATATCAAAGGCTTTCACCACCTGTTTCGGCGGAACTTTACCAAAACACATATTTAAAAAATTTTCTGAAAATGAAAGATCAGACCTCGGCGGAATACGTCTTTTACCCAGGCGATACCGATAGTCAGCAGCGATCATTGTTGGAATTTTCGCAAGTAAGTTCATCGACCGTACTAAGTCCCTGTCGACCGGTTCGCCTCCCCAAGCAACCTCGGTCGTACCCAAGTAGCTAACAGCTGTTCTTACAGTATCCATAGGGTGAGCGCGTTTCGGAAATTTTTGAATAACAGCAAGTGTATTTCGAGAAATATTACGTTGGCTTTTCTCTTCTTTTTTAAAGGTCCTGAGTTCCAAACGATTAGGTAAATCGCCGTACCATAAAAGATAGGCCACCTCTTCAAAACAACAATATTTGCAAAGATCTTGAACTGGATAACCCCGATAGGTGAGTGAGTTTGTCTCAGGCATCACCTTTGAAATTGCTGTTTCGTCGACAAGTACGCCGTCCAACCCTTTGTAAATTTTTGGTTGTTTGGCCATCCCCTACTCCCCTTCACCAACCTTAAAATTAAATACTGACTGGTCGTAATTGTTGTAATCCTCATACCGTATTAAATCGTATAGCTCTTTTCGGGTATGCAACCTCTCCATCAGCCCTGACTGGGTACCGGTCTCTGCGATCTCAGCCAAACCCACCTGAATGGCCCCCATAGCCAGTCTCAATGTCGTGGCCGGATATATTACTAAATTATAACCAAGGTTTTCCAATTGCGTTGCCGAGAGTAATGGGGACTTTCCAAACTCTGTCATATTAGCCATCATCGGGACATCTATTGCCTTGCGAAAAATTTCAAACTCTTTCTCTCCCTCCATCGCCTCTGGAAAAACCGCATCAGCGCCAGCGTCAACATATGCCTTAGCCCTATCAATGGCGGCATCCATACCCTCCGACGCTCTTGCGTCTGTTCGGGCAAATAGTAAAAAGTTGGGGTCAGTCCTAGCATCGGTCGCCGCCATGATCTTACGCGCCATATCGTCTCGGCTCACTAAAGACTTATTATCTAGATGACCACAACGTTTAGGATTTTCTTGATCTTCTAGATGGCAACCTGAAATCCCGAGTTCCTCTAATTCCTTTACCGTTCGCGCGGCATTCATTGGCTCGCCAAATCCGGTATCAATGTCAATTAGAGATGGCAAAGATGTTACACGCGCGATTTGGCGGCCCCGCTGGGATACCTCTGACAACGTTGTCAGACCAATATCCGGTAGACCCAAATCGGCTGAGAGAGCCGCCCCAGAAATATAAATCCCATCAAAGCCATGGCGTTCTACTTCTAGGGAAACGAGCGGAGCATGAGCCCCCGGGAACTTAAGGATCCGCCCCGAATTTAAACCGGAACGAAAGTTGGCACGTTTCTCAGCAGCGGATTTTGTATCAAATAACATTAGAAAATTCCTCTTTGATCTCTATTTCCAAACTCTAACTCTACTTCATCAAGCACAACATTCAATTGGCCAACCTCACCTGAAGTTAACTCTGGCAACCTTGCCACTAGATCAAGAAAGCGATCTTGTTCTTTCATTGATACCAAAGATTCTGTGAGTGTTCTGAATTTTTGAATATAATTCTCACGGGCGAATGGACGGGCTCCGTTAGAATGGGCATTGGCAACGGCAAGCTCATCAACAATCACCTCTCCATTCTTTAAAATAATTTCAACTCGCCCGCCAAATGCTAACTTTTTTGGATTGGTTTCGTGGTAACGCGCAGTCCACTCCGCATCTTCCGCAGTTTCAACTTTATTCCATAACCGCACGGTATCCTCACGGTTTGCCCGCTCGGGAAGGTAAGACCGAATATGGTGCCACTCGCCATCCTGTAACGCCACTGTAAAAATATACATAATAGAATGGTCGAGCGTCTCACGACTTGCTCCCGGGTCCATTTTCTGGGGATCTCCGGCGCCACTACCAATCACATAATGCGTGTGATGGCTGGTATGGATGACTATTTTCGTAATTGCTTCAAAATCATCGATCTGATCCTTCATCCTAAAGGCAAGATCAATTAGGGCCTGGCTTTGATATTCGGCTGAATGTTCCTTGGTGAACGAGTCCAATATTGCCCTCTTCGGTTCCCCGACCTCTGGAAGCGGTACAGAATAACTTGCTTCTGGTCCGGATAGCATCCACGCAATGAAACCATCTTCACCCTCGTAAATGGGAGAAGGAGCTGCCTCTCCACGCATGCATCGGTCAACAGCTTCGATGGCCAGCTTTCCTGCATGGGCCGGAGCGAATGCTTTCCAACTTGAAATTTCTCCCTTGCGCGATTGCCTTGTAGCAGTTGTGACATGTAAAGCTTGTTGAATAGATTGATAAATTGTCTCTATGGGCAATCCAAGCATCGTGCCGATACCAGCCGCAGCCGAAGGCCCCAAATGGGCTACATGATCAATTTTATGTTCATGTAAGCAAATGGATCTTACGAGGTTTATCTGAATTTCATATGCGGTAGTCATGCCATTCAGTAAATCCTGGCCGCATAGCTCCATTTGTTGTGCTACCGCGATTAGAGGCGGAATATTGTCGCCTGGATGGGCATAATCTGCGGCTAAAAATGTGTCGTGGAAATCTAATTCTCTCACAGCGGTACCATTTGCCCACGCTGCCCATTCGGCAGAAAACTTTTGATTATTTGGTAAACCGAAAAGCGTCGCCCCACCTTTATTCGGATGCGCAATAGCTTGAGAACGAGCAGTTGATGGCGGCAAACGATTTATAGCTGCAATTGCGACAGCAGCGTTATCGATGACCCGATTAATCACCATATCCGCTACTTCTTTCTCAACAGGCACTTTATCTGCCGCCAAAGCTGCCAATTTCCACGCAAGCTCATCTGTGCGTTTTAATGTTTCTTTTGAGGAATAACTTATAACTAAATGATTCTTCATACTTTTTTCTATTTATATTTCGATGATTATTGAGCCAAACCTGGCCAAATGAAGTGTTGTATTAAAGATACTCATTTCCAACTGTTGCCCGTGTCATTTCCCTGTGTTGTGATATATTTGGTCCAACAAAAAGGAACTCCGCTCAAATGATCATTGAAGAACGCATTTACACACTCCACCCCGGAAAGATACCCGTTTATATGAAGCAATATCAAACGGAAGGCCTCACAATTCAAGAGCCAATCTTGGGTAAACTCATCGGCTGGTATTACACGGATTTCGGTCCGCAAAATCAGATTATACATATGTGGGGTTATGACTCATACGAAGATCGATCTAGGCGAAGAGCCAATCTAGCAAAAAATGTAGAATGGAATGCTTTCCTGCCAAAAATTTTGCCCTTAATACTTCGCCAAGAAAATAAAACCTTGATCCCTGCCCCCTGGTCACCAAAGCCATAGGTTTTTCCACTTCGCAAAAATGAGTTTAACAACATGACCAACAACCCGAACCTTCGTACTGGCGGCCAAATTCTTGTTGATCAGTTGCGCATTCACGGAACTGATACAATCTTTTGTGTTCCCGGCGAGAGTTACCTCGCTACGTTGGATGCATTATATGATGTAAAAAATGATATCAAACTCATCGTGTGCCGACAGGAAGGCGGAGCAGCCTACATGGCTGAAGCGTACGGAAAACTTACCGGAAAACCGGGAATATGTTTTGTCACGCGGGGTCCTGGAGCAACCAATGCGAGCCTCGGCATCCATACAGCGCATCAGGATTCTTCGCCGGTAATCTTGTTAGTTGGACAAGTAGGCCGGGCAATGATGGACCGGGAGGCTTTCCAGGAAGTGAATTTTCGGGAAATGTACGCCCCACTTTCAAAATGGGTAACCCAGATAGACGACCCTAGCCGTATTCCGGAAATCATGAGCCGAGCATTCCATGTTGCTACATCAGGTAGACCTGGGCCAGTTGTCATTGCACTTCCCGAAGATATGCAAAAGGAAAAGGCATCGGTTAACGATGCGAAACATTATTCTCCTATAAACCCCGCTCCCACGAATGATTCAATGAATCAACTCCAGAAAATGCTAGGTGAAGCTCAGAGACCTTTTGTTATTCTTGGGGGTAGCGGCTGGACAGAAACTGCGTGTAAAAAGTTTACCAACTTTATTGAAAACTATAATCTCCCGGTCGGTGCAGCATTTAGACGACAGGACTTAATCGATAATCGTCACGCCAACTATGCAGGAGATGTTGGCCTTGGTATCAACCCGGCCCTCGCAAAGCGCCTTCAAGACACTGACCTGTTATTAGTTGTGGGAGCTCAACTCACGGAAATCATTACCGATGGTTATGAACGGTTTTCAATCCCCTGTCCCACTCAAACCCTAGTTCATGTTGCCGCAGGTATAGATGAGCTTGCGCGGGTTTACGAACCGGAACTCGCAATACATACCGGAATGGTAAATTTTGCCGAAGCTGCTGAAAATTTAGAGGCTCCTGGGAGTGTAGCGTGGTCAAGTTGGACCGAAGCAGCGCGCACTGATCAAAACGACAACATAAAACTCCCCCCGATGAAAGGTGACGTGGATTTAGGTTTTATTGTTAATTGGCTGGGCGAAAGGCTGGATGACAATGCCATTATTACAAATGGCGCAGGGAATTTCTCCAACTGGGTCCATCGGTTCTACCCCTATCGCAGCTATCCAACGGAATTGGCCCCGCAAAGTGGTTCTATGGGCTATGGCGTACCATCGGCGATAGCAGCCAAACTAGTCTTTCCAGACCGGGTAGTTGTTTCGTTTAATGGTGATGGAGATTTTCTAATGTGCGGACAGGAAATAGCCACTGCGCGGCAATACAATCTACCAATAGTATTTATTATTATAAATAACGGAACTTATGGAACCATTCGTATGCACCAAGAAAGGTTTTATCCAGGTCGAACCAGCGGCACTGACCTCGTAAACCCAGACTTTGCGGCGCTTGGCGTAGCCTATGGTTTAACAGGAGAGGTAGTCAGTAATACGGAAATGTTTGCTCCAACCTTTGAAAGGGCGTTAGAATCGGGAGATCCAGCGGTGATTGAGGTGAAGATTGAACAAGATCAAATATCTCCGCGTGCTACGCTTTCTGGGCTTCGTGAAATAGGGACAGCTGCTCAAAAAACTTAAAGGATATTTTTATGGGTACGACCATGGCGAATAGGGAAGGCATTACGTCGAATTTTAAGCTTAAACAGGTCGGTGTTTTTCTTGGAGCCGAAGTATCCGGTATCGACCTAACAAAAACATTAAATGAAGAAACTATTGCTTTTATCAGGAACGCCCATGCTGAACATGGCCTCCTCATTTTTCCGAACCAAAAAATTTCTTCTGAAGACCAGAAACGCTTTGCAAAATACTATGGTGAGTTGACCGTTCACCCATTCTCAAGCAGTACCGAAGATGCCCCGGAGTTAATTGTTTATGATCAAAAGGAAGGTAATCCTCCGCCACCGACTGATATTTGGCATACGGACGAGACATTTCGGGAAAGCCCTCCTATGGGCACAATATTATGTTCTAAAATAATTCCGGATGTTGGAGGTGAAACAGCATTTTGTAGCATGACCGCCGTCTACGAGGGACTTTCGGATAAGATACAGCAATTTCTCTCTGGTCTTGAAGCAGTTCATGACTTCAAACCTTTTAAAACACTTTTCCCCAAGACACGCGAGGGTCTCAAAAGGTTGCGAAAGTTCGAGGACCTTTACCCACCATCTACGCACCCAATTGTGACAGTACACCCCACAACCGGAAAAAAGGTATTGTTCGTTAACCCACAATTCACACTTTATATTAAGGGTATGGAGGAAGACGAGAGCCGCACTATCTTGGATTTGCTATTTCGTAAAACTTTTATCCACGAATATCAGTATCGTCACCGATGGCAACCCAATATGGTATTATTTTGGGACAACAGAAGTGTTCAGCATTCTGCCCTACATGACTATTACCCCAAACGGCGCCTAATGGAACGAGTCACGATCAAAGGCTCTCCTCCGATTCCAGCGGACCCAGCCGTTGGGCTCTCTAAAGTTCGGCGTTTCCTTAGTCCTCCGGTAATGGACTTCGTAAATAGACAAAAACGTCAACACGAAATTTAAAATAATAACCACCACCTATAAGGAAAATTTCACTTGGATTTAGGATTAAAAGGAAAACGCGCCTTAATACTGGGGAGCTCTCGTGGACTTGGGCTGGGAATTGCCGAACAACTTCTTGTTGAAGGCGCAGATATTGCGATATGTGGTCGAGATAAAGAATTTATCCTCAATAAGGCCAGTGATTTAAGCAATCAATCAACGAACAAGATACGTGGATATGAACTAGATCTAACCAAACCAAGCTCTGTATCTAGCCTAATTGAGGTCGCAAAGAAGGAGTTTGGTGGCTTTGACATTGTAGTCAACAATGGCGGCGGACCCCCACCCGGAGGCATAGCTGAAGCAGAACTCGAAATTTTTGAAAGACACTTTCGACCAATGGTCCTAAGTCAAATTGAGATTACAAATGCGTTTTTGATGGGTATGCGTAAACGTAAATGGGGAAGAATATTAATAATTTCCAGCTCTGGAACGTCACAGCCTATCGCGGGGTTAGGGGTTTCCAACACCTTAAGATTATCACTGGTCGGGTGGACAAAAACACTTTCATCCGAAGTTGCTGCTGATGGGGTCACTGTTAATGTGATTTTACCCGGACGAATTCACACAAGTCGTGTCGATCAAATCGATGCAGCAGCTGCAAAAAAACAGGGGAAGACTGTTGAAGAAATTATCAAAGCTTCAAAGGCTACTATACCTACCGGGCGTTACGGAACGGTCGAAGAATTTTCAAATGTTGCGACTTTCTTATTAAGCGAGTGCGCAAGCTACCTTACAGGAAGTTTAGTAAGGGTTGATGGTGGTTACATTAAGAGCATTTAAGGGGCTGATAGTCAGCCTATAATTTAGAATTTCTCTCCTTTAAGAATTCTGTGCATATCGCCTTGGGAAAAAATACCTGATGCGAAGTGAAAAGTGCCGTCCTTCTTCATCTCTTCGGCGGCCTTCTTAACAAGAGTATAGGCTGCCTTAGCAATATTACCCCCGACTGTAATCCTTCGTACGCCCATTTTTCGCAACTCCGGAACGGGAGGCGTTTCCGGTCCGGCCAAAATGTTTAAGCCCCCGTCTATTGACGTTACTAGACGTTTAATCAAATCGGCATCACGAACCCCAATAACAAATGCACAATCCGCTCCGGCCTCCAAATATGCATTGGCCCGCCTAACCGTTTCATCAAACATATCTTCTTCGCCACCCAGCATATAACCATCGGTACGCGCATTTATAACAGCGGGAATACCAAATTGATCAGCAGCCAGACGAGCCGAACGTATGCGTTTTACGGCATCATCAAAGTCATATAGTCGTCGGGGACCACTCTTGATGCTATCTTCAATGTTAAGACCTACCACACCAGCATTTAGAGCTGCCATCACTGTGACTTCTATATCTTTTGGTGAAGGTCCGTAGCCAGCTTCCATATCGGCACTGACCGGAATATCGACATTTCGTGCAATACGACCAATAACCTCAACCATTCCATCCCGACCAATATTTTCTCCATCACAAAACCCTACAGAAAAAGCACACCCTCCGCTGGTGGTAGCAATCGCATCGAAGCCGGCATCGGCTAAAACACAAGCACTCGCAACATCCCAGGCGTTGGGCAATACAAACGTCCCCTCCTTATGCATGGCTAAAAACCTGTCGCCTTTTTCAGACTGCTTCATTTGATCAGTGTCCTATCTTTGAAACGGGTTTTAATATTTAATTAATAATTGATAATTACGATTTCAACTACACTACGCCGCAGCTAACAGAACTGGGGTTAAATCCACCGGTTTACTACTTTGAGGTATATCAATAACTGAATTAATGATTTGTGACGGATCATTTACCCCACCAAATCGGAGTAAATCCCGGGCTTTGTCAATCATCTCCGCCTCACCGAGCATTGCCTCTGGATCCCCTTTACATTCGGGCTTTGATGATTCAATTGTTTTACCGTTTTGGAGAGTAACAGAAACGCCTGCCCCCCAAGACCCTGGATAAGAAGACGTATAAGGTTCGTTGGTAAAAAGATTCACCTTCTTAGACAATTTTGCTGCTTCAGCACGGGCCGTGGCACCAAATGCCGAGAAATCAACCTTCCCTCTTTGGAGGGCGGCCGCCACACAGTGCTGAATTGAAAATTTTCCCTCATATTCTGTGGCAGCAATCGGCCGGTCGCAAACATCAATTGCAGCTTGATAGGTACTTACGTTTACCTTCTCTATAGGTTCTCCATCCACCTCGGCATAAACAGCCAATGAAGCATCAATCGCCGGATGAGTATGACGACAGGAAGGCCAAGGCTTGATCGACGTTAAGTGAACCTGCCATTCCCCACCTGGATCTCTCAGAACAGCTTCAGGTTCTGGATCTGGGCACGCCCCAGCATAGAACCCTGAAGATCCCTCTAAAATTTTCGGTGGGCCGGTGAAACCTAGAGCAGCCAGCTCTGCAGACACCACGCCCGCCTCTGCAGCTCTAGCGGCATGAAGGTGTTTACTCATCGCTCCAGTTTTAAGGAATTCCCAGAAGCCGGCAGACTGAGTACCAGCATTCCCTAACGCATACATGCTTTGTTGCTCATTCAATTCTAACAATGTCGCAGCAGTCATTGCACTCCCATAGGGCCCGCAAGTTGCAGTATTGTGCCAAACTTTGTAATGCGACGGACCAACCGACATACCAACACGGCAGGCAGCCTCAAAACCATACAAGATACTTTTTAAAAAAATATGCCCTGGTATTTCTCGATTTTGTGCCAAGGCCAATGCTACTGGCACTGTGACGCAACCGGTATGAACAACCGATGCGCGATGCACGTCATCAACCTCTAAGATATGGGTCAACCCCCCCATAACAAAGGCCCGCCTCCCCTCATCATTCTGACGACCTGCTCCCCATTGCAATAGTTTCTGCCCAACAGTGGAGTTACGCCCAGCAATCAGATTTGCCACCGCGTCAAGAGTAAATAACGCAATTTTGTGAAGATCTTCCTCAGTGACGGCCTTACTACGAATTAGATGGATAAGACTTTCGGTGAGAGTCATCCAAGAAAACCGTAAAAATTAATTGTAATTCGGAAATCTTTTGCTGACATCGAGTTTGAATAGATCAATCGCATTTCCACCTAAAATTCTATGCTTCTGACTTTCATCAAGAAAAGGTAAATCATAAATCACACTAGGTATATCCATATCCCAATGAGGGTAATCCGAAGCCCATAAAAGTTGTGAATCCGCGTTAATAAGGTCGAACGTCATTGCAAGAACATCGTCTCGGTCCGGCTTTTCCATTGGCTGGCTGGTATAATACATCTCCCGCATATAATCACTTGGCAGGCCCTTTAGAGAAGGCGCCTCCGACCAACGCATCTTATAATCGTTATCCAATCGTTGCATTACCCACGGTATCCATGCGAGGCCAGATTCAATCCATACCGTTTTGAGTTTAGGAAAACGTTCTGGTAGGCCATTAATAACCCAGTTACACATATGAACAGCATTATAGACCGTGAAGCCAAGGGCATGGGTCACGAGGAAACGATTGCTATTTCCAACCAGCCGATCGTTCCAATTATAATTGCTGTGAAAACCGAGTGGTTTACCCAATTCTTCCATCAGCGCATAGGTTTTCATGTAAGGATTACTATGAACGGCATGGTAGCGCACAGATACAATCATAAAGCCGATTACATCTGGATGATCACCAAACTCTTTTACTGTCTCGTAGGCCGCTTCGGGATCACTGAAGGGAACATACATCATCGTTTTGATGCGCTCCTCCTTAGCGGTAATATTTTCCAACAGCCACCGGTTATAGGCCTTCGCCAAAGCTGCTTCAACTTCAGGCTGGGGATGTAGACCCAAGCTTAGCATGGGTGTCGGAAACAAACAGACGTAGTCGACACCCATCGCATCCATCCAACGAAGAGACAGGTGTACATCCCGATGCTTGTCACCACCTGGTGTAACCTCTGTTTTACGGAGCGGGTAGCGGGTCACACGCCCCGCTACGTCTTGGTACCCTACTAACCCAGGGTTAAACGGTGTTTGCCCGCCTGTACCACCTCCGGTATAGAGTTGACCCATCTGTTTGAGAACAGGATCATCAATATATTTAACAATTTCTTGGATAGATTCGTTTTCGTAATGATGACAATCCACGTCCACTATGGGGAACGAAGCATAGTTTCTTGCATCACGCTGGCGAGCCGCATTGGTTAAAAGGGTTGTTGTATCGAGAGATTTTACCGCCTGCTTATGAATATCACTTGTGGGTATATCCATTAAATTTCTCTAGGCTCCTGACCAACTTTGCCACATACCGAGTTCAAATACCTCTACGTTCACACCTCTCAACATCGCAGTACACATAATCATCGCGGCTGTCGCAGGCACTGTACTGTCAGCTGTAAAGGGTTCCCAACGCTCTCCAAGTTGAAATTTAACCGAATAGAGCCTCGTTAGAGCTGTAAGACCTTGCTGAATAACTTCTTCAGGGATGGGTTCTCCCTCTGGTATCTCACCAATCGCTTTAGCAAATTCTCGCAATGCATTTTCTTCGTCGGGGATATGAGCAATAACCTCCCCGCCTTCGGGCAGGTCAGCCGCTCTCGGATCAGGTTCAGGCGAGGACATAGACGTCTTCACCTCTCACTTCAACTTCAAATTTACGAAGGCTCCATTTTCGGTCAGCAACCGCTTGGCCATTTGCAATATCAAACTCCCAACCATGCCAAGGACAAACTATGTGCATTTCATCGTGATTGAACTTCATCCCTTGATAGGTTTTATCTTCAGCAATGATTTCTTCTACCTTTGCCATCAACAATCCCTCACAGGCTGGGCCCCCTTGATGCGGGCATAGATTGGCGTAGGCGTACCAGTTGCCGTGTACTAAAAACACGCCAATTTCACTATTTTTACCATTAGGGACAATTTTTTTATCACCTTCTTTAAAGTCGGAGGCTTTGCCGACAAGAATTTCCTTAGCCATTACGCACCCTTTCTGATATCGACTTCTTGAATAATTTTATAAGTCTACAAACCACAAATATAACATTTATAAACGAAAGCCGGAATTCCTATCCGGCCTCCGCCATGAAAAAATTTTCTAGCTAAGCTGCCTTGTAGTTAGGATAGCGGTCGGAGACATCCAGGTTAAATAACTTAACAGCGTTACCTCCTAGAATATTCCGTTTAGCGGTCTCATCTAAGAATGGTAAATCATAGATAGTACAAGGCAAATCGGCGTCCCAATGGGGATAATCAGAAGCATAAAGTAGCTGGGTTTCTGCCTTAATGAACTTGAACGTCATTTCTAAATAGTCCAAGTCATTAGGCATTTCCATTGGTTGGTTAGTGTAAAACATGTCTGCCATATATTCACTGGGCAGCTTTTTAAGGCCTGGAATTTCTGATGAACGCATCTTGTAGTCATTATCTAGACGCTGACCTAACCACGGCACCCACGACAATCCCGATTCTACCCACACTACGTCTAAGGTAGGAAATCGTTCATTTAGCGCATTACAAATCCAGTTGCACATGTGAATGACATTATAGAGGGTGAAACCAAGAGCATGTGCTGCGATAAAGCGGTTTGTGACGGACATAAGGGGATCATTCCAATTCAGTCCTGAATGAAAAATTAGAGGCATGCCTGTCTCTTCAATAAACCGATATGTCTTCATATAGGCATTATCATGGACTGGCTTGTATCTTGGACTTGTAATAAGAAAACCTACTATCCCTTTTTTATCTGCAAATTCTTGAGCCATTTCATAGGCAGCCTCGGGACTATTAAAGGGTAGAAATACATATCCCTTAACACGAGGATCGCTTGGAAGAAGTTCTTCGGTCAACCAACGCATATACGCTCTAGCATATTGAACTTCCACTTCCACTTGAGGAGCGAGACCAATGCCCAGCATGCCTGTAGGGAAAAGGCCAATGTAGTCGATACCCATCGAATCCATCCACCTGCGGGATAAATGGACGTCACGATGTGTTCCATCAGCCGGTGTTTCTTCAATCTTACGCAGGGGATAACGAGTTATTCGACCTCCCATAGGCTGATATCCGCCCCTGCCTTGAGAAATAATGGCTGGATTGGCACGCGCAAGGTGATTGAGTATATCGTCATCAATATACTTTATTATTTCTGAAATCGACTCGCCCTCATAATGGTGGGCATCAACATCAAAAATTGGAAATTCGTTTAATTTTCTTGCATCACGCTGCCTGGAAGCGTTGGTTAATAACTTTTCTGTGTCGAAACTATCAACACTCATAGCATGATATTTATCACTGGTTGCTAAATCCATTTTGACCTCTCCTTCGTAGACCCCCTTCTTTCAGGCGGCTATCTACCCTAAACCTATACTATCTTTACTAAAAGTACTAGATTAGATTCTGGATCACCTTTATTTATTCTGCATACAAAGGCGCTTTAAAAACGGTTCCCGGTACTATTATTCCTCCTGCGGGACGGGTCCCGGACTTTAAACCGCCATATCGTTCTTCATAGGCTGGAGGTAATGGTCTTCCATCCGGTGTCGCTAACCAGAGCCTCAACAGGTGTCTTTTCCGTTCTGGTTCTGGCCAATCTTCATAGGATGTTCTTGAATGCACCGTCACGTGGTTATGTAAAATTTGGACATCACCTGGTCTGAATTCCATCGAAAATGCCATCTCATTAGCAAGTTGGTTAAACAAATCCAAACCAACCTTGAGGTCTTGCGATTGCGCTGGCAATTCGTCAAAACGTGAGGCAGAACGAATGTAAGCACCCTGCCAACTGACACTGAGATGATCCTTAAAGAAGTTAAACACCGGAAGCTGAAACCATGGATCTTTGCCTTCCGGGATTTCATTCCGCCTATCACGAAAGATCGCTTTGCTGAGTGCCCGTGCCTGCTCCGGAGCGGCTTTCAACATCTCATTATAAATACTCAAAGAACTGACAACAGTGCTTACGCCACCGATCTTTGAAGGATGCAGACACATCAACACCACCACATCACAAGAATCGCAGTGGTATGGCAGACCGTCATGGGTCTGATACCCCCGATTTTTTGGGTTTGATAACGATGTACCGCCCAGATCCTGTACGTGACCGAGAAGGTGTCCCTTAGCATTTTGTGATACCGGGTACCCAATAAATGAACCAATAGACCAGAAGGCGATGGCGGACTGAAGTCTCGTATAACGTTGGACCGGTACGCCACGTATCAAAGCCAGGCCTCGACCGTCAATAACATCACTTGCAACTTTCTTTAAACGGGGTCCCAGTGTTGGTAAATGAATATCCTCAGCCGTTATCTCCAAGACATCTGTAATTTTTTCGTTAAGCGTCTCTACCAGAAGATCTAACTCTGCGATATCGGGACCTGACAAGACGTGCACCCAACCCTCGTCATTTGCAAGATCGGTGGCTGTCCATACAGCTGAATCGACAACTGGTTTCATTGGAACTGCTGGTTCTCTGCCCATCATCCTTCCTAAGTTTGTAGTTAATTTCATTTTCCATTTTACACGCTATGTTATTGGCTTGGAAACTTATTATCCTAGATAGTTTACTTAGTTCTGCCGTCGACAAATCAGAACATCAGCTTTAACATTTGGCTGAGGTTACTTGGAACTCGTTATGGAGAAACAATCAATTAATGATAAAAGAAATAAATGGAATTTAGAACAAACCACGAAATTATAAGGAGAGCTCGTCGAAATGCCCGGGGAGCAGTTTGGGATTACCTGGCGGGTGGCAGCGAAAGCGAAACCGCCATGCGGCGAAACCGTTTTGGACTTGATTCAATTGCATTAAAACCACGGGTCTTACGGGACGTATCGGTTGTTGATCATTCCTCAACGCTGCTAGGTCATAAATCGCGGATGCCAGTATTCCTTGCGCCAATGGCGTCACTCCAACTCGTTACGCCAGCCGCCGCACAAGCAGTTGACGATGCAGCGGAGAAATTTGGCATAATTAACATGCTTAGCGGCCATTCAAGACCCAGCTTGGAAGAAATAGCGGTCAATAGTCTGCATCCAAAAATCTATCAGATTTATGTTCGAGGCGGCCGGAACTGGCTCGAAGATCTATTAGGGCGCGTAAAAGATAACAACTATGCCGCTTTGGCAGTGACTGTTGATGCAGCAGTTTATTCTAATCGAGAACGCCAAATGATAGCAGGGTGGGCTCCACCAACTCGTTCAAATGCAGCAGGAAGAGAATTTCTTGCAGGTCTTAACTGGGACACATGGGACGAAATTCGACAAATCTGGGGAGGCCCGATGATCTTGAAGGGGGTCAGTCGCCCGGAAGATGCAGAAATAGGCGTACAACATGGAGCCTCAGTAATATATGTCTCCAATCACGGTGGTCGTCAGCTAGATCATGACAGGTCGACGATACAGGTTTTACCCGACATCGTAAGTGCCGTTGATGGTCGAGCGGAAGTTTTCGTTGATGGGGGCTTCATGCGTGGTACCGACGTCATAAAGGCAATCGCCCTTGGTGCACAAGCAGTGGGGATAGGAAAATTACAGGCATTTGCATTATCAGCCGGGGGGCTTTCTGCTCTAATAGACTGCCTGACCATTCTCGAAGATGAAATCAAAATTGCAATGGGGCTCCTTGGTGTTTCCTCACTTAATCAATTAGACACATCTTATCTGGCTAAAGGGAGGCCTGTTTCCGCGGCACATGAAATGAGCGCCTTCCCACATATACCAGGTGGCCGTCTAACCTAAATATCTTCTTTACAACACTTAAATACTCAGATTACGGAGAACGCCATGAGTGATGCCATATTTGAAACTACCCATGATATGATAATGATGGCGAGGCGTAACCTGGATCAAGATAATTGGGACTATATTTGCGGGGCAGCCGAAAGCGAAACGTCGCTTCGGCGCAACCGGATGGCATTAGACTGCCTCGCATTTAGGCCAAGGATCTGCCGTGATGTGAGTGAAATAAATACAGAAACAGATTTTTTCGGACACAAATTACGTATCCCGGTTTTACTTGCCCCAATGGGTGGAATAGAACGCTGGTCAGTCAACGGAGGACTGGACGTGGATGACGCAGCCGAAAAATTTGGCAGCATAAACTTTTTATCGACCGTCTGCCAGCCCAGTTTAGAGGAAGTGGCCGTTAATAGCCCCCACCCCAAATCATTCCAAATATATGTTCGAGGCGATGATAATTGGATCAGGGAACTTGTTCGCCGTGTCGTAAAAGCCAACTACTCCGCGGTAACACTTACGGTAGACTCTGCGTTTTATGGCAACCGTGAGCGGTTAAACCCAGCTCAATTGGCACTTCGCCGGGTTCCTGCGCGGGAATGGCAGAAGAAAATTACCTGGGATACTGTAAAATTAATTCAGGATGAAATTGGCGACAGGCCCCTAATATTAAAGGGTATTATGACGGCGGAAGATGCCGCACTCGCCGTAGAGCATGGAGTGAAAGGCATCTATATTTCAAATCATGGTGGTCGCCAACTTGATCATGTTTTGGGCAATATTCAAATGTTGCCAGAAGTCGTCACTGCCGTAGGTGGTAAAGCAGAGATATTTATTGATGGCGGGTTCACTCGAGGAACTGACATTATAAAAGCAATAGCTCTCGGTGCCAAAGCTGTTGGTATAGGTAGATTACAGGCATACGCTTTGGGAGCTGGTGGAGCTGAAGGTCTAATTCGTTGTCTTGAATTATTGGAACGGGAAATTAATACGACTATGGGACTTTTAGGCATTACATCCTTGGACCAAATAGGACCGGAATGTGTAACGGAAGCCATGCCGGTAACCATGCCACATGAACATTCGTCTTTCCCGCATCTTCCGGGCGGCCGTGTTGGCTAATCTAAGAAGATTCCTTGAAATTTCTTTACGTTATCGAATTTGACCTCGGGGAGATTTAAATGGAATTGGGACTGAAAGATAAAGTTATATTGATCACCGGAAGCGGAGGTGTACTAGGAGCCGCATTTGCACAAGGCTTTGCAAATTTAGGTTCCAAACTGGCAGTCAATGACCTTCAAGAAGAAAAAGCCATAGCCACGATCGAAAATTTAAAATCGGCGAGTTTTGAGGCGATTCCTGTGGCAGCAGATGTATCTAGTGACAAAGACGTAAAAAATATGGTCAACAAAACTGTCCAGCATTTTGGCACTATAGATATCTTGATTAATGCTGCCGCTGTCCAAATTTATCCCGCTAAATCTATCCACGAGGTTGAACCCAGTGAATGGGACCTTGTATCCAATATAATTTTAAAGGCCGTATATCTATCAGTCAGGCATGTAACCCCAATAATGAAAGAAAATGGCGGGGGAAAAATAATTAACATTGCCTCTATAGCCGGTCACCGCGGCATTCCTGGAGGGGCTCCGTACAGTGCCGCCAAAGGTGGTGTTCTTACTCTCACCCGACAACTAGCTGTTGAGTTAGGCCCTCATAAAATAAATGTTAACTCAGTTAGCCCTGGGTTTACACCAAACCGCCTCACAACCATCTATGAATATCAGGCGGTCACTGAAGGTAAAAATGAACCAATTGAGCCTACCTCGTTTCATTCCTCATTCTCAGGGCCTCCTCTGGAGCGTATGGGAGAAGTAAATGATTTTGTTGGCCCGGTATTATTCTTAGCCTCGAACTGGTCTAACTATATTTCAGGAATTGATATTCCGGTTGAAGGTGGAAGGATGGCGGTAAGATAAATTCCCTATTTATCTTATCATTTTCTCCATTCTTATCCCCTACCCCGTCTCTGACGGCTTTTTACGCAGCTGTTCTCGTTGCCTCTTTAATTGCTGCCCAAATTCTCGCTGGAGTAGCGGGCATGTCTATATGCCGAATCCCATAATCCGACAAAGCATCAACCACAGCATTCATGACACAAGGAACGGCACCCACTGTTCCAGCCTCACCGGCACCCTTACAACCCAGCGGATTGGTAGCTGTCGGGCACGGGTTGCTAACGACGTCAACGTAACTCATATCATCAGCCCTTGGCATGGTATAATCCATGAACGACCCAGTCACGAGTTGTCCGCTTTCAGGATCAAACTGTATCTCTTCTAATAGGGCCTGCCCAACACCGTGGGCGACACCACCCATAATTTGACCCTTTAGGGTCAAGGGATTTAGAACGGTTCCGACATCATCGACAACCTTATAATTTAAAATTTCTATTACACCAGTCTCGGGGTCGATTTCGAGCTCGCAAGCGTGACAGCCATTAGGAAAGTTTTCTTTTGGAGCTTCATAGGTAAAATTTGCACCAAGACCGGGTTCTATGTCTGGTGGCATCCGCCCCGGCTTATAACTAGCCTTTGCTACCTCAACGAGACCCATAGACTTATCCGTTCCGGCAACATTGAAATTGCCTCCCTCAAATTCAATATCTGCCTCAGCTGCTTCCATCAAATGAGCAGCCATTTTTCTCGCCTTTTCAATGATTTTATCACTGCACCCAAGAACTGCTGAACCACCCAGCGTTGCCGAACGAGACCCACCCGTGCCTCCACCAAATGCTAAGAGAGCCGTATCTCCTTCATTGAACCCAATAACGTCGGGATTAACACCAAGCTTTTCACACATAATCTGTTTAAAGATTGTTTCGTGGCCCTGCCCCTGCTGACTGGTTCCTGCATAAAGAGTTAGTGTCCCACCAGGATTGAACCTTATTTCTACCTGTTCGAGGCTAGCAGCTGCCGCCCGCTCAATACTGTTGGATACACCTATTCCCCTGAGTTTGCCGCGTTCTTGAGAATCTTCACGTCGAGCTTCAAAACCCTCATAGTCAATTAATTCGAGAGCTTTTTCGAGATTGTCACCAAAATTTCCACTGTCATAAGTAAAAACTAGCGCAGTCTTATAAGGAATTGCGTCGGGAGGGATCTGGTTGATCCTTCGGAGTTCTGCCGGGTCAACACCTGTTTCGTCGGCAGCCAGGTCGATCAAACGTTCAATGACGTATGAAGCCTCGGGACGACCATTCCCTCTAAAGGGGCATATTGGATTAGTATTGGTAAAAACCGCAGAAACATCGACAAACATAGCTGGAATATCATAAGTGCCGGCCATGGTTCCAAGATTAGCTATAGGCGGCAAGGTACCTTTGCTGGCGAGATAAGCTCCAACATTGGCAAAACTAGTCGCGCGTACCGCAAGAAATTTATTATTTTCATCGAGGGCAATTTCAGCATTCCAGTAAACATCGCGGCCTTGGTGATCACTCATAAAGCCTTCTGATCGTTCACAAACCCATTTAACTGGACGCCCAATTCTTAGGGCAGCCCATGATACCAGTACATGCTCACGATAAGTGCCTCCACGCAGACCGAAACTGCCACCCATATCCCCGGCAACAACACGGATTTTCGTTTCAGACATGTGGAAAATTCTATTGGCCAGTTCCTCACGTAACTGCCACGGATAATGAACCCCGGTATAAAGGGTAAGCATTCCTGACCCCTGATTAAAATCACCGATTGCACCTCGTGGCTCCATCGTTACATGCGCGCTCCGGTTGACCGGTAATTCACCACCGGCGATCGTGGCGGCATTTTGAAAAGCGACATCGGTCGCCGCCTTGTCACCTACTGTATGAACAAAACAGATGTTACTATCATGTTCTTCCCAAACTTTTGGTGCATCTACTTGTGCAGCCTCATAAGGAAGGGAGACTAGCGGCAAGGACTCGTAATTAATCTCGATTAATTCAGCGGCATCTTTGGCTTGTTCTATTGTCTCTGCAATGACCATCGCAATATAATCGCCAACCATTTTTACCTGGTTAGTAACGAGTGGGGGGTTCTCCGGCTCAAACATCCTCGAGCCATCCCGCTGTTTTTGCACAGGAGTACATAGAAGAGGACCGTGTCCGTCAGCAACATAATCTTGACCGGTTAATATTTCGATAACCCCTGGGGCCGATTTAGCCCCACTAATATCCATTGACAGGATTTTTGCATGTGCGTATGGCGAACGCAGAATGTAGGCACGGGTCTCATTTGGCAGCTGGTTATCATCCATATATTTGCCTCCACCCGTTAAAAAACGGGGGTCCTCGAAACGCGGAACGGGTTGCCCGATACCAAATTTCTCAACCATTTTTCATTAACTCCAAGTATTAGATATTATTCAAATTTTGAATTGATCTAGCCGCAACAAATTATGTCAGTGCCGCCTTGCCTTTTCCGCGCCGACAAATGGTATCCACCAATGCCGGTTTACCTTTCTTTACCTGCTCTACGGCACGGCGCAAAGCATCTTGCACATCATCACCATTTTCAATGGGTCCTTCAGCCCACCAACCTTGTGCTCGAGCTATGCCAGAGAAGTCTGGATCTGGGTCTAGAAGATCCATACCAATATGAGCCCGACTGGGATCAGTCCCCCTATTTTTGGCAATAACAATTTGGTGATTCCAATCGTTATAATAGGCACGATTATTATACATTACGATCAACATTGGTATTTCATACTTAGCCGCCATCCAAAGTGCACCGGCATCAAACATCAAGTCGCCATCTGGCTGTAAGTCTATGCACAATCTTCCTGTCCCTTTATTGGCCAACGCTACCCCCAGAGACGTCCCAATCTGCGTGCCGGTTCCAAGTTCTCGGCCACCATGGCAATATGGGCGATCGAAGTCCCAAAGGCGGCGGGCGGTGTCGTGCATGGTTCCTGCTGTTAGAACCCAGTCCTCATCTTTTATGACTTCCCAAACCTCAAGTGCTAAGCGGCCCACTGTCATTGGCTGAGAGTCCCAATCTTCTTCTGCCTCTTTACGCCATTGCGCCCTAAGCTCATGATGCTTTGCGTGAATTATTTCTGTCCGTTTAGCAATCTTTTCTGCCAAGCCATCGGTATTAGAAATTTTCCCTTTCATCAGATCACTAAGCATCGGCGTCGCTGTTACTACATCAGCAGTCATCCTAACATCCGGAAAAAGTGTTCGAGAATAATCCATAGACCACTTACTGATTTCGGTGTCAGTCCAACCTATATCAATCCACTTAGCATCTTCCTTTACAGATGGCTTCACGGTTCTTGTAGATATATCACGAACATGAGTTTGTTTCTCAAAATCAGCAACATCAAGCAGTAACACACAATCAACACCCTCATAGCATGCCTGCTGGTCCATAGATAAATTTAACGGGTGATTACCAGGAAAGTTAAGCCGAGAATTTACATCCCATACGCTCGCCCCTAATGTTTCGGCAATATCGATAACGTGGTCCCAACCATGAGGTGGACGAGCAGCAAAGTCTGCAACGATCGCTGGGCGCTCCGACCCAGAAAGTAGTTCTGCCGCCTGGTTTAAAGCATCAGGATCTGGTGCTGCCTGGGCGGGAATACGTGCAGCAGAAGGCGGAGGCATTTGCACTTCGTGATCTAACGCTGCTTCCTGAAGGCCGGCATCATAACACATGTAAATAGGACCCTGGCGCGCGGTCATCATAACTGAATATGCCCGCGCAAAAGCGTCTGGAACGTAATCAATCGTATTGGGCTGCGCATCCCACTTTACGAAGTCGCGAAGAATTTGTCCCTGTACGTTTGCTGAGTGAATCCAATCTATGAACGGCCTACGTTTGGGTTCAGCCACCGGGCCTGTAGCACCCATAATAAAAACGGGAGCCCTATCCAGATAAGCGTAATAGACTCCCATAGGTGCATGCAAAAGACCGACGAGATTATGGACAATTGCGATCATCGGCTCACCCGTAGCACGGGCGTATCCGTGCGCCATTTGGACAGCGATCTTTTCATGTGTGCAAAGCATCATGGGCGGATCGTTCTCGCCATAATTGACGAGGCTGTCATGCAGGCCTCGATAACTTGCCCCAGGGTTCAAAGCAATATGTTTAAACCCAAAATCTTTGATCAGATCGACAATAACATCGGATTGATACTTCGTATTTGATTTTTTGACACCACTGTCACTCATGCGCCATCCCCTACTTCAAATTTACACCATTTCCATTATTTAAAATTAGCAGTAGCTCTAGAACGGGGCTAGCCCATTCCATAAGATTTCTTCTAAAGAACCATCGAAAGCTGTGAAACAAAAATCTAGGCTGCCTCACCACGTCGCCAGGTAATAATATCGACCAAAGCCGGTTTACCGTTTTTGACCTCTTCCATGGCACGCTGAACCGCGGGCTGAATGTCGGTTGGGTCCATAATCGGACCCTCAGCATACCACTCCAAGCCCTTGGCTATATGCGCAAAGTCAGGAGCTGGGCCTTCAAGATCCATTCCGATATAAGCTCTGTCAGGATCAGTACCCCTCTTGTTAGCTACTGAAATTTGGTGAGCCCAGTCATTATAGTAGGCACGGTTATTGTACATAATTACGAGAATCGGAATTTCATATTTAGCTGCAATCCATAACCCACCTAAATCAAACATCAAATCACCATCCGGTTGAAGGTCAACAACCACCTTCTCTGTATCCTTATAGGCATAGGCAACGCCTAGGGATAATCCAAATTGCGTACCAGTTCCAAGATCCCTTCCCGGGTGTTGGTAGGGCTTATCGAAATCCCACACCTTGCGAACCCAATCCTTTAGTGTGCCAGCTGTTAAAACCCAATCTTCGTCCTTAATGGCTTCCCATACTTCTGTCGCCATTCGAGCTTCATGCATTGGCATTTGATCCCAAGTATCCCTTACTTCCTCTTGCCACTTTGCCCATTGAGCCGAATGTTTTTCACCAACTAATTTCTTACGTTCACCAATCTTTTTAGTCAATTTTGGATCGGATTTGATACGTGATCTACATGCTTCAGTCAGGGCCGGTATTGCATTAGCGGTATCCGATAATATCCTCATGTCCCAATTGTGGTGTTTATTATAATCAGTAGCCCACTTACTAATTTCAATATCGGCAAATCCAATATCAATCCACTTGCAATCCGGTGTGGTAATGGCTTCAACCTCACGGGTTTCCCAATTGGGTTTATGCGAACCCCGAGTCCAATCAACAACATCAAGCGCAACCACTAGATCCGCTCCCTTAAACGCATCCGCATGCATAGAAACACTAAGGGGATGTTGGTTTGGAAAACCCAGGCGTTTATTAATATCATAGACCGCTGAGCCCATTGTTTCCGCTAGTTCAACGGTATCATTAAAACCGATTGGCGCTCGTGCCGCATATTCGGTAAGGAGAACCGGATAATCAGCCGCAATCAACATATCTGCAGCTTCCCCAATTAGTTTCGGATCTGCTGCCAGACGAGGGGGTACCTTTACTGCGTCAGCCGTAGGTATCTGAACCTTCTCCGTAAGTTCTGCTTCCTGCAACCCAGCGTCGTAAACCATATAAACTGGCCCTTGCGGTTCTGTCATCATGATTGAATAGGCACGAGCGAATGAATCAGCGACACCATGTACACTTGCTGGTTGATAATCCCATTTGGTGTAGTCCCGGATTGCTGAACCCTGAGCAAATGCGGTGTGAATCCAGTCAATAAAAGGCCGACGTAACTTTTCATCCATCGGACCAGTTGCTCCCATTAGAAAGACTGGACACCGATCAATATAAGCATAATAGACGGCGAGTGGTGCGTGTAATAAGCCAACTACATTATGAACAATAGCTGGCATCGGCTTACCTGTTGCCTTGGCATACCCATGGGCAATTTGTACAGCGAGTTTCTCATGGTTACATAAAATCATTGGCGGGTCGTCTTCGCCATAATTCACCAAACTATCATGTAAACCGCGGTAGCTGGCTCCAGGGTTCAACGGGATTGCCGGGAAATCATAGAGCTTTATCATATCAACGATAATGTCAGACTGGTAACGGGTATTGGCCTTACGGATTGGTGGACCTTCGCTCATTAGAATTTCACCTTATAGTTAACTTTAAGTGTGTCTATGGGGTTTTTAAAAAGTTTACATAATTTACCTTCTTACCGCACCGTCGCGTGGAACCAAGTCGTAAGTCCTGCTGTCGATTTCTAATACGGAGTCCATTAGTCGTATTGATATATCCACACTACCTTCATTTCGCTGCCAAGGATGTAAAACCATCGTCCTGTAGCCAGCTTTGGTAAACGGTTCTTGGAATGCAATTTCTTCCGCCTCTACACGAGTTTTTGCTCGAATAACTATCAGACCGTGACCGATAACCGCATGCTCACCCTCTTCTTCATTAATTAGCCGGCCAGCACCGAATAACAGGCCTCTGCGTTCAAGGTCACGCAGATAGGTCTTGTGATCATGCATCAGACTTTCTCGTGGTGGTTTACCATCAGGTGGTGGTTCGACGTTGGTCATTACACAAAGATACACCTGCTCTCGGGCCAAAGCCCGTTTTCCCAAGTCATCTCCATTATCTTGTAACGACATTAAGCTTCACGCGCTGGTGGCGGCACCGCATACCCTTTTTCAACATGAATATTGAGAAGGTAGGGCTTTCCTGATTCTACAACTGCAAGCCCATGTTCCAAGGCAGGCACCAAATCCTCAACCTTTTCTATTGGACCAGCTGATTCTACTCCAAGTGAAGCCGCGTAGCGTTCAATGGATACAGTTGGATCATCAATACGTTGACCTATCCATCGATTTTCCACCGGGCGATCGCGCATTTTGGCAACCGTTTCCTGATGAATCTCGTCGTTGAAATTGGAACGGTTATTGGAAATAACAAACAACACAGGAATGCTATAATGTGCGGCAGTCCATAGCGATGAAGAGCCTTGCATTGTATCTCCGTCACCCAGCACCGCTACAACAGTGCGGTCCGTATCAGCCAAAGCCAAACCAGCACCAATGGCAGTACCAGTTCCTGACGCCAGGCCTCCACCACCATCATTACCTAAGTAGTCCAACGGATGTGTAAAATGGTATCCGTCAGCCGCCCAACCTATAGTGACATTCGTTAAGGTTATTTTGCGGCCCTTACGAACTTCATTCATACACAGTGTAACCGCTTCTACAGAAATATTATCGTCCTGGTTGAGCATTTCGTAAGTGGCATCGGGATTAGCGGTACGCCCCTTGTTGGTGCCGTCCCAACGGGATTCACCGTTAAGCCGTTTTTCAACTGCTTCAATAAGTTGTTCAACAACGGGCTCCGGTTCCGCCAACATGGTTATGTCGCCGATGGGCATCCCCATATGATCGGTGGTCCACCCATTGTGAACTATGGAATCCATCGAAACATGAATAACCTTGGCGTTTACTTCTTCACGCCCGAAGATCAGCTTGAAAGTTCCAGCCAAATCAACCCAATTAAGATCAAGAATAACATCCGCGTTCTTAATCTCTGATTCTGCCTCCTCCCTCGGCCTGTTACTCGGTGGCGCAAGATGCAAAGCATGATCCGTTGGAAATGCCGCACCAGTTTTCATATCTGTCGCAACACCTGCTCCAAGAAGCTCCGCTAGTTTAATTCGGTTTTCCCAACCTTTTTCGTCACGTTTAAGACGTCCCATCATAATCACGGGATTTTTTGCGTTGGCCAGCAACTCAGCAGCCTCTTCGATACTTTGTTGTGGCGCTGGGGTTGGTGGAGGCGGTAAAAATCGAGAAACATCCGGTAGTTTCATCTCAGGATCTATTTCCGATTCCTGTAATCCTGCATCCAGGCACACATATGCTGGCGCAGTTGGCGCGGTCCGAATAGTCTTGTTCACTCTTACCATTGTTTCTGCGAGTGCCTGCGCTGAACGCGGTTCATCGTCATATTTGACAAAATTACGGATTAGAGCTCCCTGGTCCTTAGCCGTGTGGATCCAATCTATCCACGGACGCCGTTTCATGACATCGACAGGCCCGGTTGCACCCATTATCACCATTGGCACCCGGTTACACCAAGCATTAAAAATCCCCATGGTTCCGTGCAATAACCCAACGTTGGAATGCAAAATACATCCCATGGGCTCATCTGTTGCCTTGGCATACCCCTGGGCAATATGAACGGCATGATCTTCGTGCAAACAGAGGATCATTTGCGGATCGTCATTTCCCAAATAGTTGACAATAGAATCATGAAATCCGCGATAACTCGCGCCGGGGTTCATTGATAAATACTTTATACCCATGCGACGAAGCATTTCAGCAGCTACATCACTGGCCCACCCCATTTTGGGGTTTCCAACGTTAACGGGCCGGTCAAATTTAGTTAAATCAGGCATTGTTAATCTCCTATTTTTACCCGTTACACGCCTTTATTTCCGCCACGCATCAGTGGAGGTTCTGCGTAGCCAGTATCAACATGAACATTGATGAAATGTTGGCCACCTTCTTCGACAGACTTCAAACCTTTTTCCATTGCCTCCATCAACGAACCAGCAGTTGTAATAGGTCCCTGTGCTTCAAAGCCAAGGGATTCAGCAAGCTCACTGAGGTCTATATCTGGTTCGCTGATACGCATCCCGATCCACCTATTTTCAACCGGGCGATCACGATCCTTGGCAACTGTTTCTTGATGTAACTCATCATTAAAATTTGAACGATTATTTGAAATGATAACCAACATCGGTATTTTATACTTTGCGGCAGTCCAGAGGGCTGTATTCCCCTGCATAAAATCACCGTCACCTAGAACTGACACAGCCAGCCAATCAGTATCCATAACTGCTAAGGCTGCCCCAACGGAGGTTCCAGGACCGGAGGCCAAACCGCCACCACCGTCATGTCCCAAATACGATAGGGGTGCTGTAAAGTGATAAGCTGGCCCAACGCCGCCGGAGCTTACCCGGTTCAAGCTTATCTTCCGGTCACCTTGCGCCTCTGCTAACGCCGTTACGATATCTGCTGGTTGCAGAACACTATCGGGATCACGATCAGCGATCTTTTTATGACCTTCGGGTTCAGGCCCTACCCTCTTACCGTCCCAATTACTTGAAATTCCTCGGCTATTGATTTCCTCGATTAACTGAACAACAAAAGCATCATGATCGGCAGTAATTTTTATATCGGCCATCGGTAATTCAAATAGTTCACCACCAAAACCATTATGGACGTACTCTTCCATTGAGCAGTGAACGATTTTTCCTTTGAGTTCGCCGTCGCGGGTAAGAAGCCGTTGTGTGCCACCAAAGTCGAGCCAATTCAGGCTAAGAACAACGTCTGCTTCAGTTACTGTGGTCCGCATCGTGTCAGTAATCCGCCCAGCGGGCCGTCCGACATGCAACAAATGGTCACTGGGAAAGACAGCCGAATTGCGCAGATTCGTAAATACTCCTGCACCAATTGCTTCAGCTAGCTTAACACGGTTATCCCACGCCTGCTGCGACCGTCCACTTCGACCAATCATTATTACTGGATTTGAAGCGCCAAGAAGCATATCAGCTACCTCTTTGACGGCTTTGACCGATGCTTGTGGTGGAGCAGACGGTTGGAAACGGCTTACATCTGGAATTCTTATTTCTTCTTCAAGTGCTGATTCTTGTAACCCAGCATCAAGGCAGACATAAACTGGGCCGGGAGGCTCCGACCGTGCCATCTGGTTAGCTCTCAACATAGTCTCTACAATTGCCCCCGCTGACCGGGGCTCGTCATCCCACTTTGTGTAATCTCGTAACAAAGCTCCCTGGTCTTTGGCTGTATGGATCCAGTCGATCCAAGGTCTTCGTAATGGTGCATCTACGGGACCCGTTGCTCCCATCATTATGACGGGCGCACGATTACACCAGGCATTAAAGGTTGCCATTAGACCATGCATTAGACCTACATTCGAGTGTAAAGCACACGCCATTGGCTCACCTGTTGCCTTTGCATACCCTTGCGCGACGTGTACAGCGTGATCCTCATGGAGACAGATCAGCATCTGTGGTGTGTCATTCCCCAGATAATTAACGATAGAATCATGAAGCCCTCGATAACTCGCACCGGGGTTCAGGGATATGTATTTAATTCCCAATTGCCGCAGCATTTCTGCCGCGACATCACTAGCCCAGCCCATCTGAGGATTTCCCAGATTAACTGGACGGTCATGTGCCTTGATATCGCTCATCTTTCATACTCCCGCTCTTCTAATTCAATGTGAGTGTAGGGTGAAGTCTGGTGCGCTGGCATCAGCGGCTCCACTTCCTCAACAAAGGTTGCATCCAGCTCCGAGAAATCGTGTAGTCCCAGAAGCGCCATTGACGTCTTTATCTCTTCTCCCAAAAGTTTTAGCGTATGGACTAAACCCTCCTTGCCACCAGCAGCCAGCCCAAGGCCCTGCAGCTTTCCGATACAAACCGCATCAGCTCCCAGGGCTAAGGCCTTAATGACATCTGTTCCACGTAAAATTGCTCCATCAACAAGTATACTAACTTTTCCTTCAACGGCCTCTACAACTTCAGGCAAAACATCTATTGATCCCCGGCCATGGTCAAGTTGACGCCCTCCATGGTTGGAAACATATATGCAATCGATTTCGTGTTCGAGTGAGATCGCAGCATCTTCCGCTGTACCAATCCCTTTAAGAATAAGGGGTATATCGTGACGATCTTTGAATCGCTTTACGGTATCCCAATCCAACATGGCGAGGTGGTCACTGCCACCTTCGTCAATTACTGCACGCCGTGAACTGGGTTCCCACCTCTTAATAATGTCGCGCTCCCGACGACTATAGTGAGCGGTGTCAACCGTCAGACAGAAAAATTCAAATCCAGAATCCTGGGCTCTCTTTACCTGAAGGTCAATCCAGTCATCGTCACCTTTAACATACAATTGATATACTTTCGGTGAATTCGTCGCCGCGCCAACTTCCTCTAACTCCGGCTGTGTGACAGAACTCAAAAAACATATAGTTCCGACCTCGGCTGCTGCCTGTGCCGCAGCCAGCGCCCCGTCAGGGGTTACCAGTTGCAGTGAACCAATCGGCGCCAACATAACGGGAAAATTGAGCCTCTTTCCCATGAAAGCGATAGATGGGTCAACATTCGCAACATTTCGCAAAATTCGTGGAGCCAACGCCAACGCATCAAATCCTTGTCTGTTTCTTTTTAAGGTGGTCTCGGTCTCAGAGCCACCCATAAGGTAATCCCAGACATTCCAATCAAGGTTACGACGAGCTCTTACTGCAATCTGCTGTAATGTCGAAAATTCGTCCAATTACTTGTTCCTCTTTTTCGTTGTTAGTAACAACTAAATGGGATCAGACGCCATAACGTTGAGCAATGCCGATCGTTTGTTGACCATCACCTCTTTAACTGCGCGTTCCAGCGCCGGAAGCATGTCCTTAGGATCGATAACCTGCTCCCCGTACCCCCCCGATACTTCAACCAATTTTTCATAATGTTGATCAACAGTAAAATACATTAAGGGAGGGCGGTTAGCCTTCGCCGCGTACCCGTCAGGGTGTAAACCCAGGGCCGACCCGCGAACGGCCTGCCATTTCTGATTATTGAAAACGACGGTCAAGATAGGGCACTCCTGTTCAGCAGCAACGTAATGTGCTGATACCGGAACATTGAACATATACGATCCATCCCCATGTGTTCCAATCACCAGGTTATCCCGATTAGCGAGCTTAGCTCCCAACGCAACGCCCATTCCATGTCCTAGCCCAGACGATGCGCCAGCATTCAAAATTTTTGTGGGTTTTGAGGTGTCGAGATATTGCACCTGAAGCTGGGACTCTTTGGCAAAAATCGTATCTGCGTCACTGATTTTTGCAATACAATCAGAAATCCATGCCGGGTGAATCGGCGTTTGGTCCTTCACATCCTGTAATTTCTTTTCCCACTCTTCTTCCAACTCTTGATGAACGCCCGTTATCCTTTTACGACGACTGTCAATCACACTCTTGTTAGACGTCGCCGGTTCTGTCATCGCTTCATTAAGCGCAATAAGACCCAAGGCGCTATCACATGCTAAGGCAATATCTGACCTGAAACCTCGGATGGGCAAGTAGCTATAATGAGGATCAGGGGCAATATGTAGGACCTTACAATCTTCTGATGGTGTAACCTGAGAAGGCAGCCAGGGGGTTGCAGAATCCAAAACAAGGATTGCATCTGCCGCTTTAACAAATGGATTGGGATTACTGCCAGCAAACATTGGATGGCGCCGGGGCATTGCCACAAAGCGGTTACGGTATTCAACTACCGGAATGGCATATTTCTCGGCAAGATCAACTAATGCCGGCATGACACTCGGATTACGGCCGCCCCAATTTGTTATTATCACGGGGTTTTCAGCTTTGGCCAAGATTGCTGCCGCTTCATCAAGTGCGGCTGCATTCGGCAGGCTCGGTGATGCGGCGTTAATTCGGCCGGGGGAGTCAAAACTAAACTCATCCATTTCAATTGCCAATACTTCCCTTGGCAAGGATAAATATGCGGGACCTTTTGGGTCGCTCATAATTACACTCAGCGCTCTGTCAACAACCGTTTCAACCTGTTCCCCGTTCCTGAGTTCATAGTCCCATTTCACTGCTTCCCGGGTCATTCCCGCCTGGTCATACATCTCCTGGGTCCAATGAATATCGAGTGTGCGGTGCCCCTTTAGTTTATCTTCATTTGTCGGTGTTCGGCCGGCCGTAAATAACATCGGCGTTTGACCTCGTGAAGCATTTAACAGGCCATTCATTGCGTTTGCTGTACCAACGTTAACATGCATCATGGTAAGCTGCGGCCGCCCAGTTGCTAGGTAATACCCGATTGCCATATGTTGCGCCGTATTTTCATGAGGACAGGTAACAGGATGTGGATGTGGTGTCCCAAGTGCCTGAGCCTTCGCCAAGGCTTCGATTAAGGGCGCAAAATCTGTGCCGGCATTAGCAAATAAGTAATCGACGCCTCTATCCGCAAGAACTTCCAAATAAGCATCCGCAACCGTTACATTCTTTAAAGTCTTAGTTGGCATCAATTCTCTCCCTGCTCGATCATTACTGACCGGAATGTTCTATAATTTACCCATTGTTTACGACAAAGTCCGCGCCGTCTAGGTCAGTAAAACATTAAGGTTATTTTTTTGGCTGGTATTATATATATTGGAATGAGAGTAAGCAGCACCCATAATAAATCAAATTAATATCGATTATATCGATCATAATTTTCCTGAATAACCTAAATAAAAATAATTCAGGTAAATAAATCAGATACCCAGCCCTTTGCCAAACCTCTCCCTCAATATAAGCTATCCGGAGTAATAATCTGGGTCATCGAACCAATTCTGACCTGTTTAGGAAAATTTAATGAGCAACGAAATCAATAATAACTATCCGGCAGCTCCGGATTTCGTATCAGAAGCCCCCATAAAACTGCCGGCAAACCAACCTAAAGCCGAGTATGGATCAGATTTAATCGCTGAACTTATTGGGACGCTGGGTCATGATTATATCTTTCTAACACCAGGCTCATCATTCCGGGGCGTCCATGATTCACTAGTAAACCACACTAAAAACCATAAACCGCAAATTATACTCGTTGCCCATGAGGAAATAGCTGTCGCGATGGCACAAGGCTATTGCAAGGCCACGGGGAAGCCAGCGATGGCCTTCCTGCACGACCTTGTCGGCGTCCAACATGCCACAATGGCATTTTACAACGCAATGGCAGACCGTATGCCGGTGGTTGTACTTGGTGGCTCGGGCCCAGCCGATCCTGCGCATCGACGAAAAACTGACTGGATCCATTCCGCGAATACCCAGTGTGATATTGTGAAGGATGTCACTAAATGGACGGACGAGCCGATAACACTTCAGGGTTGCCTCGATTCTATCGCCCGTGCTCAACGCATAGCGACCAGCACTCCGTGCTCACCGACATACGTATCGGTGGATGTAATTGTACAAGAAACAGAAATTCCTAATGGCGTTTCCTTACCAAATGTTAAGGCTCCTCGTTACCTGCCGCCCGCACCGGTCGCCGCGTCCAGCGAGTCAATTTCTTTGGCAGTCGACGCTCTCACCAGTGCAGAGTGGCCTCTTATTCTTGGGGGACGTGTCGGTTATGACTCAGCAACGACGCCGGTAATGACCGAACTCGTGGAAAATCTTGGTGCGGCATATCAGGATGGACACGATATAATTTGTATGCCTTCTAATCACCCACAAAACCTAAATGCGAGTTTCGGACGAACCAAGGCAGAAGGTGAATATAAAAAATTCCTGATGGCAAAAACCGATGCAATCTTATGCGTCGACTGTCTGGATATTTCTAATAATATCGGGGCATACGAAGGTGCTCGAGGCGCGGGCGAAGAAGTTGACGCTGGAAGAATGACCGTAATCGATTTATCGATGAATGATTTTGCGGTGCAACATTGGACCCACCTTGGCGGGCCATTACATCCGGTGGACATCCAACTTCAAGCTGACGGTCTTTATGGTCTCAAACAAGTCAACGAAGAAGTCAAACGTCGGGCAGACCAAAACCCGCCCTGGGTCCAACAAGCCAAAGAGCGGAGAGACGACATTGCCAAAATGCATCACGATTTACGAGCGAGACAACGTGAAGCCATGAAGGAAAAATGGGACCAAGTTCCGATTTACCTCCCCAGAATGACCTCAGAACTTTTTAATGCTGTTAAAGACAAGGACTGGCTTCTTGCGGCACGGAACTACCGCGCATGGTATGATGGTATATGGGAGTTTGATGGATCGGGGCAATTCATGTCTAACTCGATTGGTGGCGGTATTGGTTACGGACCCGGCGGTATAATCGGATCAGCTCTCGCCGGACGCGATCAAGGTAAGTTTACGGTTGCGATAATTGGAGACGGTGATTTCACAATGGGACCGGCTGCAATTTGGACGGCTGTCCACTATAAAATACCCATTATGATTGTTCTCCATAACAATACCTCCTTCGGAAATGACGAGGAGCACCAAATTACTTTGGCCTACCGCCGCGGACGACCGGCAGAAAACGCGTGGATCGGGCAGAGAATGGTGGGCCCTGAACCAGATTATTGTACAGTGGCTCGAGGATATGGTGCATGGGCAGAAGAACCAGTCCGCGACCCCAAAGACCTTAAAGGCGCATTCCATAGGGCTTCTGAAATTGTCGAGAAGGGTGGCGTGGCACTAGTAGACGTGCACACGTCCCTAAACTAGGAAAAATAATGACGTTATTTATAAATAATGAGGTCGTATCCCGAGTTTTAACAATGCAAGATACGATCGACGTATTGGAAAAAGCATATCGTGATCTTGCGGACGGTGAAGCTGTCTGCCGGCCACGAGTGGATATTCAAATACCCACTAAAGATCCTAATAGGGCCTATCAATGGGGTTCCATGGAAGGGGGTTCAGTCGGTGGATATTTTGCCATTCGTATGAAGTCCGACATAATTTATGAGACGGAATATGAAGGGGTACGTAGCCAGGAAAAATATTGCGTGGAACCTGGTACTTTTTGTGGCCTAATTTTCGTTACTGATGTTGAAACCGGAACGCCACTCGCTTTCATCAATGACGGTATCTTACAGCATATGAGAGTAGGAGCGGATGGAGGAATTGGCGTCAAATATATGAGCCGGGAAGATTCAGAAGTGGTTGGCATGTTTGGTTCTGGTGGTATGGCACGCACGCACCTCGATGCCTTTATGTGTGTGCGAAAAATAAAAAAACTTCAGGTCTTTAGTCCTACAAAAATTAATCGCGAGGCTTACGCCGAGGAAATGCGTGAAAAGCACAATATCGAGGTCGTTGTCTGCGATAAACACGAAGAGGTTTATAAGGGGGCTGACATCGTTGCAGGCTGTACAGATTCGGCTGTGCCGGTAATCCGCGCAGAATACCTTGAGCCGGGTCAACATGTCGTTAACGTTGGAGGAGGGGGCGGAATGGTAAGTCGAGAAGCCCAGAAATTGATAGACGTCTACTTTCGATTTGGGAACGCTCCCGCACCTCAAGGGCTTCCCGAATTGGACTTAGCAGACGAATACCTGACATATTCGGCCCGCCCAGATCACGACTACGGCTTTGCGCAAAAAAGAAAAGGAAAGCGGGCACACGGCGTCGCAATGCCGGATAAAGTACTATATTTTGTCGATATTATGCAGGGCACTAATAGGGGCCGGACCTCTAATAGGGAAATTACATATTCGGAGCGTGGAAACCTTCAGGGCAATCAGTTCCATGCCGTAGCAGGACGTGCATATGAGAAGGCCCGAGAAGCCGGGCTTGGTAACGAAGTCCCAACGGAGTGGTTCCTGCAGGATATAAGAAATTAGAAATATGAGGAACTAATTGTGACCCTTTTAATAAATAACGATATGGTCGCACAGGTTTTAACCATGCAAGACACCATTGACGTGTTGGAACAAGCATACGCAGACCTTGTGGAACAAGAGGCAACATGCCGACCGAGAATTGATATCCAAATTCCTACGTCAGACGGCAAGGTTTACCAATGGGGAACAATGGAAGGCGGCTCCACGAGGGGTTACTTCGCAATTCGGATGAAGTCAGACGTAACCTTTGAGACGGTTGTAGACGGAAACCGAACTCATCAAAAATATTGTAGTGAACCAGGTCTATTTTGCGGCCTAATATTTTTGACGAACACCGAGACGGGAGAACCTCTGGCATTTATCAACGACGGCGTTTTACAGCATATGCGCGTGGGAGCTGATGGAGGCATAGGTGTAAAATATATGAGCCGAGAAAATTCAGAAGTTGTCTGTATGCTGGGCTCAGGTGGAATGGCACGAAGCCACATCGATGCCTTCATGTGTGTTCGTAATATAAAGAAAATACAGGTCTACAGCCCCACCAGAGCAAATCGCGAAGCCTACGCTGAAGAAATGCGAGCGAAATGGGGCATTGAAGTTGTCGCCTGTGAAAATGAAGAAGAAGCATATGATGGAGCAGATATTGTTGCGGGCTGCACCAACGCTTCAGTCCCGATCGTCCGAGCCGACCTTTTGAAGCCGGGTATGCATATAGTCAATGTGGGTGGCGGGACTGGAATGATTGCCCAAGAGGCTCAAGAAAAAGTTGATGTTTATTTTCGTTTCGGTAATGCACCTTCACCCGCTGGCCTTCCTGAAATGGCACTCGCCGATGAATGGATCACGTATGCAGCCAGACCCGAAGTTGACAATGGGCTCAGACAAAAGCCGCTGGGGACACGTGCACATGGAGTGGCTATGCCCGACAAGGTGCTTTACTTTTCTGATATACTTGAAGGCGAAGGCAAGGGCAGAATATCTGAAGATCAAATTACATACTCTGAACGCGGCAACCTGCAAGGCAATCAATTTCATGCCGTCGCCGGAAAAACATATGAAATGGCAAGGGACGCGGGTCTCGGACACGAAATACCAACGGAGTGGCTACTTCAGGATATTCGTGACTAGTCATGTGTGCTCTCTGGGAACATTCAAATATCTTGGTTTGGATATTTCTTGCTGGAGCAGCAGCGATGGCAGTCATTTCACGGATGCTCAATGACCACCTCCTGGTCCCTCCAGACCCACCAAAAAATTTATGGTTTCGGAAAAAAAATTTTATTAAGCCTTCCTATTTAATGAAGCCAGATCTCTATTTTGACGAATTGGGGTGCAGATTAGCGTGGCGTTTCACGATTGTTACGGGAATTTCCGGGACAACATTTCTCCTAATCTTGTTTTTGATGCTCAGCTGTAAGCATACTCCCAGTTAATCCAAACTATTTAGGGTTTTATCTATTCGTTAATCTGATTTATTTGGTTTCGTCAACGTCACGAACTTCGGTATTCATTTCAACATCCGAACGACGGCGCTGTGCAATGCGTTCACCGTAGGCCCAATAGTCACTTTCTGTTGCCATTCTTGCTGCCTCATCAAAATCGTCTCCCCATTCGCCTAAAGAATAACCATACCAGGGTTCTTGAGGGTTCAACTTGGGTAACTCAATTTCATCCCAGATTTTTGCAGCATTTTCCATGAATTCCCGTTTAGGTAGGGAAATCGGCGGGAAGTCTTCTTTAAGCGTTGCGTCATATAAAACCGAACCATCCTCGCCGTTATTGCGCTTTGACCTGGGGCCGTGACCCTGGTCCCGGTGAGGCAGCACCTGCATATCAAGGATTGGGTTACAGCGATAAGCCATCGCCCAGAACAATGCATCGGCATTGCTCGGATCAATATCATCATTCACCGCAATTACGAACTTACCGCCTGCCCGCAATAGCGTTGCAGCGCCATAGAGAGCTCGCCAGACTTCCGTCGTTGGCATATCACGATCACACACAACAACAACGAGTTTTCGAATATTGGTCAAAGGCTCATGCAAGGCTACCCGCTGAACACCTTTAACCCCTAATGCATCGCGGAGGTGGTTCATGAAAATGGTCTCGTAAGCGACCTGCTTGATACACGAACTTTCGGATGGCGTTACCTGGGAAATAATTGATGTCATTGTCGCATTTGACCGACGCGTAATGCAGGTGACATCCATATACGCATTAAATTCTTGCAAATTCACATGCCCGTGGCTCTCCCCAAAGGGCGCCTCAGGCTCAAGCATCTCTGTGTTAATATAACCTTCAACTACAATCTCAGCTTCAGCGGGAACCATTAAATCGACGGTACGCGCCTTAACGATATTTATGGGAGAACCCACCAGACCACCGGCAATCGTAATTTCTTCCGTATTCTCAGGTAGCTTCTGAGCTGCTGTAAAGGTGACGCATGAAGGAGCACCCAAAACTACAGCTGCAGGTAGTTTTTCACCCCGCTCTTTCATTTTCTCCCAGTGAATATAGATACCCGGTCGAAGTTCGAGTGATGGGTTCATCCCCATGCGCCGTGGTGCCTTTACCTGTGCACGATAATTTCCCATATTGGTTAATCCAGTGTCGGGATCCTTAGTCACATATTGTGTTAAGGTAGCAACCGGCCCAACATCCCATCCCGGCGTTGAAATAGGAACTGGAATGGCATCAAGAGCATTGCCCCTTTTATCTAGCTCTTCGCCTTCAATAATAATTTCATGGCAAGGCGCCTCATCACTTGAAATTTCCTTCGGCTCAATTGGGTTAGCTATAGCATGCGCCCAACGATCCTGAACCTCTTCTACTGCACACCCCATCCCCATTGCATATATTGCTCGATTTGCCGCCAGGACACCAACAGCGACGGGCATATCAAACTTATTTCCTTTAGAATCAACGACGTTGGTAAATAAAAAGGCTTTTCGATCTTTTTCTTCTATTCCGCCCCGGAACTGCCAACGCACAAGTGGATGCATCTCAGTATCCTTGTTTATCTCGCGATCAACCTTGACTAAAAGTCCCGCATCATCAAGGGCTTTTAGGTGATCATGTAAATCTGGGTAACTACGCGGAGGAGAACGTTTCACAATTTCATTTTTCTTAATCGCCACTTTTACAATCCTCTTAATACATTTAGTTCGCGAAGCTATAGCTCAACGAGTCGATGGGTCCAACCCAGTCCGAGCACAGTTGGCTTCGTCCAATCACTAATGAGTGCTTACACCACCATCAATGAGCATCGTTTGTCCGGTAACAAAATCACTTTCTGCTGAAGATAAATAGATTACGGCTCCTACCAAATCTTCTGGAAGCTCTTCTCGCTTGATCATACGATTTTCTAATTGAACAGCCGCCCCGCTGCCCTTCCAATTGGTTCTCTTGAGAACGTTTTCACTCATTGTTGAGCCAGGAGCAATACAGTTTACTCTAATTCCGTCATCCCCGACCTCCCTACAAAGAGATCGCGTAATGGCCAAAACAGCTCCCTTAGTAGAGTCATAATGAAGAAAATATGGGACACCCTGAAAAATCCGACTGGTGGCAATATTTATTATTTTACCGTATTTCTGCTTCCGCATCTCGGCAACAGCTGCACGGCAACATAACCAGGTACCTTTCACATTAACGGAATGCATCAAATCCCATTCCTCTACAGGAATTTCATCAAAGTTTTTTCTCTCCACTGCCGTGAATATGGCTGCGTTATTGATTAAAATATCCAGCTTTCCAAAAGCCTCCACTGTCTTGGCGACCATTTCGAGTGTTGCGTCTTCTTGGGAAACATCCGTTGGTATGTCAATCGCTTCTCCTCCCGACACCCTAATCTCCTCGACAACAGCGCCACCATCATCTCGGTCAGCAATAATTACTTTTGCACCTTCGGCCGCCAGAGCCCTAGCGTAGGTGGCGCCCAGCCCCTGCGCGGCACCCGTCACTATTGCAACCCGTCCATCTACTCTTCCCATTTCCTTCTCCAAAAACGCAGATTATCTCCAGCCAGTGTGGCCCCTCCAAGCTAGTGTTTCAACTCCTCTTGAACAAACACCCCAAAAATCTGTTATATTTAGACCAATCGGAGGATTTCTAATGAAAGTCACACCGTTAAATGCGCCACTTGGCGCTGTTGTTACAGGGGTAGACCTTTGCCAAACACCGGATCTTTCCGTTATAGGCAAAATCCGAAATTCAATTCATGAACACCAAGTCGTTATTTTTCCAAAACAAACCTTTAGCGCGAAACAACAGCTTTCGTTTACCAAGGCCCTTGGCCCAATTCGAAAACGTCAGCTGCCCGAAAATTATGTTGTCCCCGCAAGTTCCTATGATACCCCCGGCATTGCTTATGTCAGTAACATTCGTGATGAAAATGGCATTCCGACAGGCGTTATACCCGATGGTGAAATGTGGTTCCATCACGACACTTGTTATACAGATGAACCAGATAAATTCACCATGCTTTGTGCAATTTCAATACCCAAAGCTGGGGGCAATACCATGTGGTGTAATATGTATGAAGCTTGGGAGACGATGCCGGAAGCTTTAAAATTGAGTATCAGAGGAAAAAAAGCTCTTAACGTCTACGACTACGCGACTATCGAAAAACCAAATCTCCAGAATTTAGAGAAACTTGAAAAAGCATGGCAACCTGCCGTTATTACCCATCCTGTTACCGGTCGTCATGCACTCTTTGTTAACCGACTGATGACCTGCAAAATTGAAGGGTTGTCTGTTAAGGAGAGCGTAACAATTCTCGACCCGATCTTTGACCATGCTGAGCAAAAACAATTTATCTATGAACACCGCTGGAAAGTTGGTGACCTTGTTATTTGGGACAACTTGGCTGTCACGCATGCTCGCACACATTTTGAACTTGGAGACGACCGTCGCCTACGACGCAGCAAGGTAAGCGGAGAAAAATTGCTCTCATAAACTCACCAAACGATCGCACCCCCATCAACAACTAAAGTTTGACCGCTCATAAAATCGCTTTCAGGGGATGCCAGATGCACACAAGCCCCAACTAAATCGTCAGGCTCTTCTGCGCGCTTGATAGCCCTGGCTTGTGCGCTTGCAACCCGGCGTTTTTTCTGTGTGTCATCCGCTAAAGCCTGACTTATTTCGGTGTCTGTTGCCCCTGGCGCAATAACATTAGCGCAAATACCCTGGGGACCATATTCACGGGCCAGTGAACGGGTCATACCTATTACGGCACCCTTACTCGCGTCATAATGCAACATACCGGCGCCACCCTTCATGGCGCGTGTGGATGCAACGGTGATAATTTTTCCATATTTATTCTTTATCATTTCAGGAATTGCGGCCTTGGCAGATAACCAGACACCCTTAACATTTACTGACATTACTTTTTCCCAGGTATCGACATCTATTTCCGTGGCCGATTGGCGCTCAAGATTTACCCAAAGCCCGGCATTGGCAACCAAGATATCAAGCTTTCCGTACATACCAACAGCCCCGGCGACCAATGCCTCGCAATCACTCTCCTTTGTAACATCTGTTTTAATGGCAGCGACCTCTCCGCCAGCCTGTTTAATAATACCAACGATTTCATCAGCGGGATCTAGATCGGCAACGACAACACTTGCCCCCTCGGCGGCCAGCCCCTTGGCGAACGCAGCACCGATACTCCTAGCGCCACCCGTGACAATAGCAACCTTTCCACACAATCTGCTCATCATTTACTCTTCACCATAGAGTGCCCCCACCATCGACAACCACTGTCTGGCCACTCATAAAATCACTCTTATCTGAAGATAAAAATACGCATAAGCCAACGACATCACCCGGCATCCCGTTCCGACCCAGAGCACGTTTTTTTCCGCTAGTGAGCCGACGCTCGATACTTTCTTCCGTTTCATATTGCTTACCCGTTTCAGTCTCAATGGGACCCGGCGCAATTGCGTTGATACATATACCATCGTCGCCATATTCCCGCGCCATTGATCGGGTGATACCAACCACAGCTGCTTTAGATGCCGCATAACGTGTAATTCCGGGTGTTCCCTGAAATGCTGCTGTCGACGCAATATTAACTATTTTTCCGTACCCATTTTTTTTCATCTCCGGAATACAAGCCTTAGCGCCAAGCCAAACCCCCTTAACGTTGACGTTGTAAACGGCATCCCACTCGTCAACAGTTTCCTCTAAAGAGGGGTGACGTTTAAGGTGAGTATAAAGCCCGGCATTGGCAACCAAAATATCAAGACGCCCAAAAGCCTCAACCGCCTTATCAGCCATATTCATATTAGCTTTTTCACTGGTAACATCAGTCTCAACGAAAATTGCGTTACCAGCCGCCTGTTCGATAACGCCAACCACGCTACTGCCATCTTCAATATCAGCAACAACAACTTTAGCTCCTTCTTCGGCTAGGCGTTTACAATAAGCTGCTCCAATTCCAAGTGCGCCACCTGTAACAACCGCTACCTTCCCTTCTAACTGCCCCATACATTTCTCCTACCCAGATCAGTTAAATTAAAATATCGCAATAAAACTTAAATTAATCTACAAAACACTTTTCAACTCAAATATGGGGCAAAAATTATTTACTCATTCATATTTGAATTACTTGATATCCTGTTGACTATGCTAAATGCCCAAACTTCTTACGAGCAGCTTCAAGAACTTCTTGATTAGGTTTCGTAGATTGTGGAAATCTATCTGCCCAGTGAAATGGCTTTGTGGCATCAATTATTAAACGGGAATTTGTATTATTACCGCGTGCTTTTTCATCCGGATGAAGTCTTGGGTCTGCTGCCGACGTCCAAGCATTTTTAATGATATCTATTTCGCTAGCGGGATCACAGCACATCAAAGCAGCCCAAATTAACTCTTCCAAGTCTGTAACATCCACATCATCGTCTGTAACGATTACCCATTTTCCTGCATACGCACCCGCATGGCATTGACTTGCTATATGTCCCACTTGTGTTGCATGTCCCGGATAACGAGCTTTGATTGATACACCCGTAAGCATTCGTGAACCGCCTACTTCGTGGCACCAAACCTGATGAATGTCTGGTACGCCGGCCGCCTCAATGTTGCGCTTCATCAACGCGGAGCGAGTAATAGCCCTAAACCGTGAATATTCATCCGGCAAACTCTGAGGTGGAAATCCCAAAATAATTGGATCGCTACGATGATAAATAGCTACAACATCACATTTTGGTCGCACACGCCCTTTTTCCGTATAGCTCCCGCACCAATCACCAAATGGACCTTCGGGAACCACCTCTTCAGGGTCAACCCAACCTTCAATGACGATTTCTGCATTAGCAGGGAACGGAAGCCCCGTTTCTTTTCCACGAACGAGCTCAACAGGTCTTCCTCGTAATCCACCCATCACATCGAACTCACTTACACCTGACGGCACTTCATATCCTCCTAGTAAGAAAGCAAGTGGTTCACCCCCGACGACCATAACAACAGGCATTTTTTTACCCTTGGCTGCATACTTTTCATGATGAATTCGTCCATGCTTTCCTGGTGCAGAATTATAAGCCACCGTCTTGTCGTCAATAACCATCACCCGATAACAACCTAAGTTATACCAACCCGTATCCGGATCCTGCGTAACATTATAAGTCCCAGTTCCAATATACCTTCCACCATCATGCTCGTGCCACATTGGTGAGGGGAATGCGAGCACATTGACGTCCTCACCCGTCATGATATTTTCAAAAACGGGGCCTTCATCCACGTAAACCGGAGGAATCAATGCAGATTGTTCGTGAGAGTAAACCCCAGCCCAGGCTTCAGACAGCTCTACCTTGTCTAGGTTTTCCGGAAACCCAAGCGTTAAATTTTTTCGTTTGCCTCCAAAAAAATTACAAAGAACCCTAAAACCCTTTGCACACCCAGGTATCTCATCGAAGAGGAGCGCCGGGGAACCGTCTCGATATTTAGTGACGGTAGCCGCCATCCCAATATCTTCCTCCCAGCTTGCACCAGTTATTGTTTCCAATTCTCCTAAATTTTTAGCTTCGGCAAGCCAATCACGAAGATCTTGATATGCGAAATTATGTTCGTTATTAATACGAACAACTTCAGCCGGTTTAGACTCCGCCATTTTGTACCTCTCCCCCAGTTACTTATCTTGACCTGGCCCCCAGGTTTTTTCCTTAATTCTAGGCTCAGTGAGTTCTATCGAATAACCATCCGGATCACGGATAAAAGCGATCACGGGGCCATTGGGACCGGAATGCTTTAAAGGTCCTGGAGGTCTTGGCACCTCCATCCCAAATTCCTCAACCTTTGCACAGATTTCATAGATATCAGAATAACCAATTGCAATATGACCATAGCCGGTACCTAGTTCATACCCATCGTCTCGATCCCAATTGTAGGTAAGTTCAATAGCCGGATCGGTGTCTTCCTCACCAAAGCCCATAAATACGACAGTGTATTTTCCACCCTCGTTTTCATTACGCCTGAATTCTTTCATTCCAAGAACCTCCGAGTAAAACCTGACGGAATTCTCCAAGTCTTTGACCCTTACCATGGTGTGCCGGATACGAGGTTTTGCAGCGGCAGGCGATATTTCAGACATTCAACGTTCTCCTACTATTATTCAAAAAGGTTTATCTCCACGCACGATAACTCGATGCATATGTCGAATTTGTCCCTCCGGAACTCCGCCACACGCTATGTGTATGAGACATCGATTGTCCCAAATCGTAAGGTCATGTTGACACCACTTGTGACGATAAATAAATTCCCGTTTTTTTTGATGAGCAATAAGTTCATCAAGCAAGTTTTGACCTTCCTCCTCTTCAAGCTCTTCTATCCCTATTGTAAATCTCTCTGAAATATATAGAGCCTTGCGCCCGGTCTCCGGGTGTGTCCGAACTACCGGGTGGATTGCGTCAGGTGGAGCCACATCAACATATCTCTCTTTTCCCTTTCCCTTGTATACATCCGGCACTTCAACTCGAGGATTACGAAAACGGTTGAACGTATGCCTGGCATGCAACCCCGCTAACCGTTGTTTCATATCCGAATTTAGGGAGGCATACGCACCATACATATTTGACCATTCGGTATCACCACCAATCTCCGGGATCTCAACAGCGTAGAGCATGGTACAAAGTGTTGGAATGTCAGTGTAAGATAAATCAGAATGCCAAGCCTCCCCGGCGGAAGGAGAACCTATATATTTACCATCCACCTTTTTGTTTGACAGGATCTGCATCTCCTCGTGTCCCGAAAACTGGTTGTCTTTCTGTATATGGATATCCAATTCGCCAAAATTACGAGCAAATTTGATTTGTTGTTCAGGCGGCAGCTCCTGTTGTCGAAAAACTAGCACGTGATATGTCAAGAATGCTTCGTGAACCTCTTTTAGGCTGCCCTTATCAAGATTACCTGCATCAATGCCCACAATTTCTGCACCCAATATATCTGACAGAGGATTGATCTGCATTGTACCTTTTCCTTTTATCAAAACGGAATATCTCCGCTAATTGTCGTACGGTGCATGTGACGGATTTGACCTTCGGGAATCCCTCGGCACGCAAGGTGCAAGGTACATCGATTATCCCACATTATTAAATCGCCAACTTTCCATTCATGGTGGTATATAAATTGACGCTGAATTGAATGTTCAATTAAATCATCCAGCAGATCCTGCCCCTCATCATCCGAGCCATCCAAAATACCAATTGTAAAACGGGGGGAAATGTAAAGCGCCTTTTTCCCTGTCTCGGGATGTGTTCTTACTACGGGATGAAATACGTCTGGCGGGCTGATTTTCTCATAGCGTTCACGTCCGCCTTTTTGACGTTGTTTAGGAACGTCTATGCGCTTGTTCTTATAACGGTTAAAACTATGACGAGCCTTCAATCCATCGATACGGTTTTTGGTGTCTTCAGGCAAGGTGTCATAAGCGTCATACATACTAAGCCATTCGGTATCGCCACCAATTTCAGAAACCTCAAGGGCATAAAGTAGTGAGCCTAGGCTCGGTTCCAGCATATAGGATAGATCTGAATGCCAAGAGTCTCCAGCATTCTCAACACCTATATACTTACCATTTTCCTTGACGTTTGAGACGAGCAGGATTTCCTCATGATTTTTGTGAAGACTATCCTTGGAAATATGAACCTCAAGGGGCCCAAAATGTTTACTAAAACTGATATGCTCCTCGATAGAGATTTCTTGATCTCTAAACAAAAGGATCTGATGCTCGTGGAAAGCCTCCTTTATTCGTTCGGCAACATGGGCATCAACATTACCAAGATTTACGTCTGACACCTCCGCTCCCAATGCGTCTGAGAGATGGCTGATTTCCATGACACCCTCCACTGTAAGGCCTGTTTGCCCCGTTCCGGAACATTTTTTATTAATTCTACGCCCGGTCTCATCTAGCGTCAAATATCGTCGTACCAGTTGAGTTTCATTCACCAATAGCGTTCAATTGGCACCGGTTAGAATGGGAGAGCTGACTATGGCAAATTTTGAGTTGCGGCCGATATCTGATGCAATTGGCGTCGAGGTCATTGGCATTGATTTACGTAAGCCATTAAAGCCAGATGTTGTAAACGCGATAGAACAGGCTTGGTATGAACATGTCGTGGTCCTGGTACGCGATCAAGATCTTAACCTCGATCAGCAGCATGCTTACGCCGCTA
>CAZCKO010000008.1:10938-53599 GCA_964499275.1 uncultured Rhodospirillaceae bacterium | reverse complement strand
TTTTTATCCGCATCTCTAGATCAATTAAGGTTTGCAAATATCTTAAGGGTCAATGCCGGTCAACCTTACGAAAACGTCTTCAAGGTCCGTATCTAGGGTTTTCAGATCCGTTATGGTAAGCATCGCCTCTTGCACGGCCGTTAGTATTTCACCGGCGCTAGTTTTACTGGGGGAGAATTCGAAGGTGAGTTCCTGCGGTGAGGTCAGTGTAGCGGAAAATAAATTTAGAACAGTGGGTATACTGTCGAGCCGTTCACTAATTGTAATAGTTAGTGTTCGTTTATCGAGGCGACTGATTAGGGCGGGTGTGGCATCGCAGGCTACGAGTTCCCCGTGATCAATAATGGCAACAGTGTCACACATTTCTTCGGCTTCTTGCAGATAATGTGTGGTAAGCAAAATTGTTGTCCCAGATTTGTTCAACTCTCTCATATAGCTCCAAAGTTGCCGACGAAGCTCGACGTCCACACCGGCTGTGGGCTCGTCAAGAACGACGACTGGGGGTCTGTGAACGAGCGCTTTTGCGATTAGAAGCCGCCGCTTCATCCCACCAGATAGAGACCTGGCATCATTATTTGCTTTCGCAGTCAATCCAACCGCTTCAAGAATTTTCTCAGTTTGACGCTCATTTCTTGGGACACCATATAAGCCCGCTTGGAGTTCGAGCGCTTCCCTTGGGCTAAAAAATGCGTCCAAGTTAACCTCTTGGGGTACAACGCCTATAGCCGAGCGTGCGCGTCGCATCTGGGATACAATGTCAAAATCCCATAACTTCACAGTACCGGAAGTTTTAATAACCAATCCTGCGAGTATATTAATGAGAGTTGACTTCCCTGCTCCATTTGGGCCCAGAATTCCAAAAATTGATCCCTGCGGAACCTTGAGATTGATATTGCTCAATGCCTGAACGGGGGTGGTTTTGGAAGTATTATAGATTTTATTAAGATCTTGGATTTCTACGGCAAAAGTGGGAAAAAAGTCAGAATTAGTGGGTGAGTGGGCATTCATAAATTAAATAATCTTATAATATGGGCGAGAAATAGTAATCTAAGTTTCTTTTCACGGTGGTGTCCATTGGTTATCATTACGTGCGCTTGTAGGTCAATGAACTGCGTAAAAAAAAGGAATAAAATATGGCTCTTATAGCCCCGGACTCTCCGGAGACTATTGAAGTCGAAGGACTTACTGTAGCCTGTGATGGTGGCGGAGGTGCACTTGGCCACCCTAAGGTTTATCTTACTTTGGTGGAAGGTAAAGTGGAATGTGGTTATTGCGGTCGAGAGTATATCCTGAAACCTGGTGCGAAGATTAAGGCCGAACACTGAAAACCTTACAGGTAAAAATTCAGCCTGAATTATTATGTGACTGGCAGATGGTTCCCTCGACTCCCTAGCACCCTTGCGGCATGTTTGAAGGATCGTAAAAAGGGGATCTCGAATGGCAGAAGATATTAAGGCCAAACATTTATTACTTATCGATGGATCAGGTTATATTTTTCGAGCATATCATGCCTTGCCGCCCATGAGGCGACCGGATGGCACACCGGTTAACGCCGTTTATGGTTTTACTTCGATGCTGACCAAGTTGGTTGAGGATTCGGACGCGGATTATCTGGCGGTGATTTTTGATACCGCCCGCAAAACGTTTCGCTCAGATATTTATCCAGAATATAAGGCACATCGGCCTCCTCCGCCCGAAGACCTGATACCCCAATTTTCGTTGATCCGTGACTCGGTCACAGCATATGGACTCCCTCAGGCTGAAATGGAAGGATATGAGGCAGATGATCTTATCGCAACTTATGCTAAAGATGCCGCAGCTAATGGTCTGAAAGTAACCATTGTCTCCTCGGATAAGGATTTAATGCAGCTCATCGACGATAATGTCTCGATGCAAGATCCGATGAAAGGCACGGCTATAAGTTACGAAGAGGTAGAAAAAAAGTTTGGGGTAAAACCCAATAAAGTCATTGATGTTCAGGCGCTTGCCGGTGATTCAGCGGATAATGTGCCTGGGGTGCCGGGTGTGGGTGTTAAAACAGCGGCCCAATTAATTGAAGAATATGGTGACCTTGACACATTGTTGTCCAGGGCTAATGAAATCAAACAACCTAAACGCCGCGAGAACCTTATTGAGTATGCCGCCCAAGCCCGTATTTCCCGCGATCTTGTTACCCTTAAGTCTGACGTTCCCGTCGAACAGAATTATGAAGACTTTGTTATTAAGAATCCAGATCCCAAAAAGCTAGTAACGTTTTTAGAGGAGCAAGGTTTTAAATCGACGCTCGCAAAGGTTGTGAGCCAGTTTGGGGCCGCTGGGCATGACGTGTCTACAAATATCTCCCCGCCAACAGAAACCCGAGTTGGAGACGAGGGGGGCTATGTTTTAGTTCAAGATGAATTTACGCTAAGGGGTTGGGTTGATGCAGCCCTCGAGCAAGGTATTGTTGCAGTTGATACGGAAACCAACTCGCTAGATTCTTTAAATGCTGAGCTCATTGGTGTTTCTCTGGCCCTTTCAAAAGCAGTTGCCGGTGGGCGGGCCTGTTATATTCCAGTGGGCCACGTCCGACGGGCAAACCAAGAATCATTCGATCTGGGGGGAGAAATTGAAAACTCTCAAAGTGGTGCTCCACCAAAACAGATTTCTATGGAAAAGCTAGTCTCTATGCTTAAGCCATTGCTGGAGGATCCGGGTACGTTGAAGATTGCACATAATGCAAAATATGACAGTGAAGTTTTTGCTAACTATAAAATTAAAATGGCACCAGTAGATGACACGATGTTGTTGTCTTATGTGCTTGATGGTGGCTCGCATGGCCACGGCTTGGATGACTTGACCCGTCTCCATCTTGGTCGGACTAATATTAAATATAATGAAGTGACAGGTTCGGGAAAAAAACAAATAGGATTTGCCGAAGTGGAACTTGATGCCGCTTTGGACTATGCGGCAGAAGATGCAGATGTGACCCTCGGTCTGCACCAAATTCTTAAACCTCGACTTGTTTCAGAGCATATGGCAACGATCTATGAGCGGATTGAGAGGCCCCTCATTAGCGTGCTTGAGGATATGGAACGCGCTGGAATTAAGGTCGATGTTAAGGTTTTAAAATCGTTGTCTGACGATTTTGAAAAACGTATCACTTTACTTGGAGATGAGATACACGGGTTAGCTGGACATTCCTTTAATATCGGCTCCCCTAAACAGTTAGGCGACGTTCTGTTTGATGAACTGAGCCTGCCGGGTGGTAAGAAAGGGAAGACAGGGGCCTATGCGACTGGCGCCAACATTCTGGAAGGGCTTGCAGCCCAGGGTCATGTATTTCCCGAAAAAGTCCTTGAATGGCGCCAATTGAGCAAACTAAAAAGCACTTATACAGATGCGTTATTAGGCCAGATCGATGGGCGAACTGGCCGGGTGCACACGTCTTTTGCGCAGGCTGTCGCCTCCACCGGCCGGCTCTCTTCCAATGATCCCAATCTCCAGAATATACCGATACGCACGGAAGAAGGCCGCAAGATCAGGACAGCTTTTGTCGCTGACAAAGGAAACGTATTGCTTTCGGCAGATTATTCTCAAATCGAATTGCGCTTACTTGCACACGTGGCTGAAATTGAAACTCTAAAAATGGCCTTTAAGGACGGTGTTGATATTCATGCTTTGACAGCGAGCGAGGTGTTTGGTGTTCCTATTAGCGATCTCGATGGCCCGACCCGCAATCGTGCTAAAGCGATTAATTTTGGTATAATTTATGGCATTAGTCCTTTCGGGTTAGCCCGTCAGCTTGGCATTCCGCAAAGTGATGCGAAGTCCTTTATCGAGGCTTATTTTGAGCGGTATCCTGGTGTTAAGGGCTATATGGATAACGCAAAAAACTTCGCACAAACAAATGGATATGTTGAAACAATCTATGGTCGACGGGTGCATGTGCCTGGGATTAAAGATAAAAACCCCGCGCGGCGAAATTTTATGGAACGCGCGGCTATCAATGCTCCGTTGCAGGGTTCGGCTGCTGATATAATTAAACGTGCCATGATCTTGATGCCGGAAGCTCTAAAGTCAGCAAACCTTAAAGCACAAATGTTGTTACAAGTTCACGATGAGCTGATCTTTGAGGTGCCAAACAGCGAGCTTGGGCAAACTGAGAAAGTGGTTAAAAGAATTATGGAATCCGCGGCGAGCCTGTCTGTCCCCTTGATCTGTGATACAGGGTATGGTTCTAGCTGGGCCGATGCACATTAAAAAATAAACTACAGGCTGTGTGATACAAAGCTGGGGGTGGTAAATGGTGGACAGTACAAATGAAATGAAGCTTGGCATGTTCTACTGGCCATGTGGTCATCATATCGCCGCGTGGAGACACCCTGATAGCGTTCCGAATTCCGGATCTAATATGCCCCATATTATTGAACTTGCTCAAACGGCAGAACGTGGTTTGTTCGATATGTTTTTTATGGCAGATTCTGTATCCTTCTGGCGGGGTGAGCTGGATGCCATGACACACGATTCCTATGGCACTTGGATTGAACCGTTTACCCTGATGGGTGCAATAGCTCAACATACAAAACATCTTGGCGTTGTGTGCACTGCAACAACCACCTACGACCAGCCCTTTTCTTTGGCGAGGAGATTCGCCTCATTGGATCTTGTCAGCGATGGCCGCGCTGGATGGAATTTAGTGACCTCCGGGAATAGGTCCGAAGCCGAAAGTTTTGGGCCCGAAGAGCATATGGAAAAATCACAACGTTATAAAAGAGCAAAAGAGTTTGCACACGTTGTTCGTGGATTATGGAATAGCTGGGGCAAGGACGTCTTTATCAGAGACCGGGAATCTGGAGTTTATTTTGATAAAAATAAGCTTCAAATACTTAAGCATGACGGTGAATTTTTTAAAATTAAGGGACCAATAAACGTGCCGCCATCACCGCAAGGAGAACCAGTTATGGTTCAGGCAGGGGCATCTGATGACGGACGAGAGCTGGCGGCAGAAACCGCGGAAGTCATTTTTGGAGCCCAACAAACAATTTCTGGGGCCAAAGAATTTTACGCTGACGTAAAACAACGCATGCATGCCTTTGGTCGAAAACCAGAAGATCTGAAAGTAATGCCGGGATTACTAGTTTGTGTAGCAGAATCTCATGAGGAGGCCGTCAGGAAATATGAATATTTGCAGGACTTAATAGATCCAATTACTGGATTACAACTTCTCTCGAAGCGTCTCGACTATGATGTTTCCGGGTTCTCTATTGATGGCCCGCTTCCTGAGATACCTCGGAACAAGACGAGTTCCACCCGGGTTGACCTATTTATTGAAATAGCTCGTCGTGAAAATCTTACTATTAAAGATCTTTATCGCAGAGTTGCTGGCGCTCGCGGCCACTATGAAATAATTGGGTCACCGATAGAAGTTGCAGATTTAATGGAAGAATGGGTTGCTGATGGAGCTTGTGATGGATTTAACATTATGCCGCCTGTTTTCCCTTCAAGTTTACACGATTTCATAGACCTCGTTATCCCAGAATTACAGCGTCGAGGTATTTACAGAACAGGATATGATGGCAATACATTAAGAGAAAATTTAGGTCTTACGCGTCCCCCCTGGCCGACTAAACGGATTAATTAAGATGAATGATAACAGCTTGCCCCCTTATCGTATTGACACCTGTATTCCAGAGAGACGCGAACCAGGCCTGATGGTGTTTAATGTGAGGCCAGGTGGGAAAGACAAGGGGCGTAATAAAGTTGGCTGGATTATTGGTGTTAATGCGGAGGGAGAATTTCCTCTCAATTTACAATTTGATACTGCAGCTCAAGATAGTTGCGCCCATCCCAACGGGAATTTAATTTTGTCACTTACGGCTGCTGGCCAGATAAAGGAGGTATCGCATTCGGGTCGGGTCATTCGTGAATGGCATATTGTTGGAAAATGGCTGGATAAAAAGCCGCCCGCAAATTCTATTGCGATTGATGTTCCGTTAACTCATCACCGGGTGAACGTGTTGCCCAATGGCAATTTTCTACTCCTCAGTGCTGAAATGAAAACCTTTTCCAATTGGCCGGTTAACGATACTGATCCACACGCCCCCCGAGGCTCTGCTGAGGTCATTGGTGATATCGTTCTTGAGGTCACACCGACGGGGGACATTATCAATAAATGGCATTTATTCGATATGATTGATCCTTACCGGCTGTGTTACGGTAGTTGTTCAGATTACTGGCACAAGCTTGGTTTTCCAAATAGCAATGACTGGTGTCATACCAATGCGATATTTTACGATAAGCGCGATGATACGATAATGCTTTCTCTTAGAACCCAGGACTGTATCCTGAAGTTTACTCGAAGCACCGGCGCATTAAAGTGGATCCTCGGTGACCCTGGAAACTGGCAAAGCCCGTGGTCGGAAAAATTACTGAAGCCGGTAGGAGATTTAGAGTGGCAATACCATCAACATGATTGCTCTATAACACCTGCAGGTACAATTTTGTGTTTTGATAATGGTAACCACCGGGCCCTGCCCTTTTCTCAAAAACTACCCGCTGAGGAAAACTATAGTCGAGTTGTTGAATACGTTGTTGACGAGAAAGCGATGACGGTGAAGCAATTATGGTCTTTTGGAGATGGTAACGGTAAAGGGGAGGGTCTCTATGGTTGTTATCAGGGCGGCGCTTATAGACTCCCAAAAACAGGCAATACTTTTATGAACTTTGGAGGGGTGTGTACCGTCAATGGTGTGCCTACAAACGACAATCGTGGAGATATGTGCCAAGCACGTTTGCTTGAAGTAACACCGGATAAAGAAATCGTTTTCGATATGTGGATAGATGGAAGCAACGAGGAGCCACCACTTCCCTTGTCATCCTTTCGTGCTGAGCATTTCTCACTTTGACTAATAGGTAATTAGGCCCTTGTTCGACCAGCTAACTAAACAGCTTGCAAACTTTGCGACCACCCTAAGTTTTGATGATCTGGGAAGTAATATCTCCCACCTTGGTAGTCAGCATCTGATCGACACCTTGGGTTGTGCTATAGGAGCGCATGACTGTAAATCTGCCGATATTGGTCGGCTTTTAGCCGTTGGGCAGACCCCCGGCATGTTTCCTGGCCGCACCCTCTTGCAAGACCAGACCCTCCCAGTTGAAATTGCTGGATTTATAAATACCTGCATGATCCGTAACTATGATTTTAATGACCGCTATCCCGGCGGACACCCCAGTGATGGCCTTGGGTCCCACCTCGCTATGGCCGGTGCAATACCGGTCAATGGTAAGGATTTTCTCGCGTCGGTACTGGTAACTTATGAAATATTTATTCGACTGAGTGAATATTCCAATCTACGCCACTTAGGTTGGGATCAGGGCTTCGCTGTTGGCGTTTCCGCTGCTGCGGGTATTTGTAATCTGCTGGGATTATCTATGGAGCAAACAGCCTATGCAATTGGCATGACTGCAACTTCTACAGTTCCGTTACGTGTGACGAGATCAGGAGAGCTGACACCGTGGAAGAACGTTGCGACGGCATTTGCAGCGCGGAACGGGGTATTTGCGGCGACGCTGGCAGCAGAAGGTATGGTTGGGCCAGGAAATGCGTTTGAAGGCCGTTGCGGCTTATTTGATAATATAACCGGACCATTTGAGATATCCGCGTTTCCAACAGAGGGAGGAAGGTTTGAATTCCCCAAAGTCCTAGTAAAATACTGGCCATTGGAAACTAACGGTCAAGCGGTCGTTTGGGCTGCTCTCGAGATGCGAGATAACATTTTACCTGAAAAAATTGGTCTAATTGAAGAGATCGAAGTATTCTGTGACGAGTTTACCAAACATGAAATTGGTAGCGAACCAGAAAAATGGGACCCACAAACTCGCGAGACCGCGGACCATAGCCTTCCTTATATATTTGTTAGGGCGCTGCTTGATGGTCCGATAACAGTGCAAACCTTTGATGAAGCCTTGGTTCGTGACCCAGAAATTCGACCTCTTTTAAAAAAAATAAAAGTAATTGCTGATCCTGAAATTGAGGCCCTCATGCCTGATACCATGATGGTTAGAGCTGTCATTAAATTAGGGGATGGAACGCTGCATGAGGTGAGAAGTATAAATCCTCTAGGTCATCCAGCCAATCCGATGACGGACGAGGATATTGCTAAAAAATTCTATGCCCAAAGTGTGCCAGTTATTGGCGAAGAAAAAAGCAGTAAGGTTGTTAACGCCTGGAGTGCATTAGCTGATGTATCCGATTTGCGTCCCCTTATTAAGATGATGGATATTCCCTAAATTTTCTTAAAGAATAAGAAACCTACTTTTTAAGTGATATTAAACGACAACGTCTGTCATGATTCCCTCGGGGAATATGTCTTCAGGTTTCACGTGTTTATGGGCAATCCCCTGTTGATGGGTATAAAGAAGCATTTGTTCCCACGTAGCTCGATTTTCTTCTATACCGAAAGGATAAGGGTCATTTCCAAAAGTAGCCTGCATTTTGCGCGCATAGGTCGGAAGCCAAGCTAGTGGGTAGCGCGATACCGCGGGGTCGAGTAGTCGCTCGAGGCTGCGATCCTTTGATTCGTTGAATGCGTTTAGTAAATTTCGGGCAACCCATGGGTTTTTCTCGAGAATGTGGTTTTGCATCACCATGATATGCATGATGGGCCAAACCTTGGTTTTCTCATAATATTGCTCCTCCATTTCTAGGTAATCCGGATAAAGTCGAACAACATCAGGGTGGCCTTCAAGAAAGCAGGTTGGTGGTCTGGCTATTATGGCACAATCTATTTCACCGGACGCGATTAATTCGGATAAGGACTTGTCTGAAATTCGAGTAATTTCAACTCCCTTCGGCAGATTAAGTTCGACTTTCTCTACTCTACCGGGAGCATTTGCGCCGGCCTGATACCAATGCACGTCTTGTAATTTAACCCCGCAATCATTATGCATCCAGCCACGCATGTAGACCGCGGCGGAGTGGGCCCATTCTGGTGATCCAATCCTTTTTCCTTTTAGATCTTCAACGGTTTTAATCCCTGAATTTTTGTTTATGTAAAAAGATGAAAAGCGAAACAGGCGTGAGCATACAACCGGGAGGGCGATGATATCGGCATCATCCCGGGTTACCTGAGCGGTGAATTTTGCGAAACTTAACTCGGCAACATCCCATTCCCTGTTGGCAGTAAACCGCGCAAATACTTCGTGATGCCGCAACGTAGACCAATTGTGGTCGATCCCTTCGGCGCGTACATCTCCGGTTCGGAAGTCACGAAAATGATCATAATCGGTGGAAGCAATGCTCAGTTTAAGCGGTGTCATGATGTCTCCAATATATTCAGTTGCCTGCCGGCTTGTTTGATATTTTGATCCCCCCCGGTTTTGCGCGGGTTTTATAATAACTAGCCCTACCTAATTTTAGTGGGTCTGCCAAGGTCCTTAGATGGAATTCAGCGTTCATACCAAATTACCCAACAGGGCTTGGGTTGTTCGTTTGACCCTCTCTTAATTTTTCATGGTGGGTAAGATATAGAGCCGCACACGCGATTACGGCACTGCCTATCCAAATCCAAACCTCGGGGACTTCACTAAACATTAAATAACCTGCTAGTGCTGCTAATGGCAGGCGCGTATAATGCAGAGCTAGTACTATGACCGTTTCCCCTTGGATATAAGCCCGCGCTAATACCCGCTGGTTAAGCATCTCAAGTAATCCGATTAACGCCATCCAACCAAGGAGTTCCAATGTTGGAGTTATCCAAAAAATAAAGGCGGGTATTGCTGCGAGTGGCAAAACAATTAATTGTGTCCAAACGGCTACACTGTCTGGATGTTCGCTTTTTGCTAATAGGCGCCGGTTAATCGGGTTCCATGTTTGGACTACAATCACCCCAAGTACAAAGAAAATCCCAACATTAAACTCGACAAAGCCTGGGCGAATGATAATAGCCGCCCCAACAAATCCACCAATAATTGCAATCGCTCTGGGGCCCTTTATTACTTCTTTTAGGACGAAAGCAGCGAGAATGGCAGCAAAAATCGGTCGGGAAAAATGGATTGCTGTAATATCGGCGATAGGCATAAATTTTGCGGCAAAGTAAAAACAAACGCCAGCTATAAATGCGAGTACTGCGCAAACGGCCATAATTAAGGGGCGGTTGACTTTAAGCACGGCTGGGTTGCTGGTGATTATTGGTAGGATAAAAAGGCAGCTGAATAAAGCACGAAAAAAAACAATTTCAAACACATTGATGTTGTTTGCAATCATTCTAACAATCGACAATTGTATAACCATCAAGGATCCAGAAATTAAAATCCAAAATGCGCACTGGATCACCGCAGGCCAAGAGGAAATTAATTCTGTGATCTTTGTCATTCTTTCCGCCGTTCATCGGTTCGGGCGAGGACTGATTCTCGGTGGGCAATGTACGCCGAAGAGGCGCAGATTATGCTAGCACCAATCCAAACCCATATGATTGGGATTTCCCCAAAAATTGCGAACCCCATAAAGGCTGCAATCGGCAGTCTAAGATAGCTGAGAGCCAATACGAATGACGCATCTGCGACGACGAATGCGCGGGTCATACAACTTTGCGTAAGAACTCCGGCGGCGCCAATAACAGCAAACCAAGCCCATTGCTCTAAAGTAGGTGTTTGCCAGACATAGATTGCTGGAATGATAGAGAGGGGCAAAATAAATAACGTATGGTAGAGCACAATGGCGTCCGGTTCCTCGGTTTGTGTCAGTTTTTTAACTATAATGGTATTACAAGTTTGGAACATAACTCCGCAGAGTACGAGTAAAATACCCAAATTTACATCGACGAAGCCCGGCCGGACTATGATTAGCATGCCAATAAACCCAACGCCTATGGCGGACCATCGTCGTCGACCTGCCAGCTCTTTGAGAAAAATTATTGCTGCGACGGTGCCTAGAATTGGTCGAGTGAAAGTTATCGAAGTGAGGTCAGCTAAGGGGATGAGCGCCGCTGCGGAGAAGTAAAAATATGTAACGAAATACGCAAATGTTCCTCGAGTTGCCAAGAGCCCAAGCCGCTTAGTTTTAATGATGGAGAATCCCCTTCGCATCAGCCACGGGACCATAAACGCAATACCAAATAAACTACGAAACATCACGGACTCGAGAACGTGTATGTCCAATGAAACTTTTCTGACGGATATCATTGCAATTGTGAAGAAAAACCCCGCCATTGTAATCCAAAGGGCTGCTAGGGCGGGCGGCGGCATTGCCTTAAACTTTGAATAAAGAATCGACCTGAAAGTCATCTGAATTTCTAGCCTATTGATGTGTTGTAATCGTTCAAGAGAACCGAGACGCACTCTTGTAGTAAACGATGAAAGAACTGATGTCTAAAAAGTTAGTTTAATTTTTCTTCAAATTTTTGGGGAAGGTGAATGTATGCGTTGGGTCAATATTGAGGCGCAGATGATCACCGATATTTGCATTCAATGTACCTTGGTGGTGGGCTTGCACATGGGTTGATGCTTCTGGTCCGACGCCGATTCCTAGCCGAATGTGGCTAGACCTCCCAGCATAGTCGACTGCACAAACCCTGAACTCTTTCGAAAAGGGATTATTTACGTCGTCAGATCCAAATTTAAATGCTTCCGGACGAATAAGGACATCCACCTCCGTACCATCAGTATAGTTTTCATTTGGTAGTCGGCCGGCGTCAGTCTTAATCCAATTTCCCTCTACCAGCCCATTTAACCGATTTACCTCCCCAAAGAATCCAGCGGTAAAGGGGTCAATGGGTTTAGAATAAAGTTCCTCTGGTGTGCCTGTTTGCACAACATTGCCGTCGCGCATGAGTATAATGCGATCAGCCATAAGCATTGCTTCTTCCGGATCGTGCGTAACCATTATGGCAGTGGCACCCTTAGTTTTTAAAACCTCACGTGTTTCAAGGCGAAGTTTACCCCGCAGGGATGTATCAAGACCAGAGAAAGGTTCGTCCAGGAGAAGAAGACTTGGTTGTGGTGCTCGGGCCCGCGCTAATGCAACACGCTGCTGCTCTCCGCCTGACAGTTCGTGCGGATATTTATCGGCGTGGTCCAGTAAACGAATTTGGTTTAGCATTTCCCACGTTTGCTCTTTGATCTGTTTTTTATTCTGTCCGGATAATCCGTATGAAATATTCTCTGCGACCGTGAGATGAGGGAAAAGTGCATAATCCTGAAATAAAAATCCCACATTCCTTTTTTGCGGACTCAGTGCCTGCCCTTTGCTTGACACGGTTTGCCCATTCAGTTGGATTATACCAGTCTCTGGCCTTTCGAAACCTGCGATCAATCTTAAAATTGTCGTTTTTCCACTGCCGCTTGGTCCAAGTAAACAGACGAGTTCACCTTCTTCTACGTCGAATGAGACGTTACGAATAACTTGATCGTTATCAAACCTTAAACTTATATTTTCAAGTTCGAGCATTCAAATTATCCAATATTCCAATTTTGTGGGGCTTACTGCACCAAACAAAATCATTAGCTTCCATGCAATTCTTTGAGTTTGCTATTGCAAATCATTCGCATCTTAGTTTGTGACAATTATATTGTAAACAATTGATAATAAATTAAAGCTTGTACTGTTTTGACGAAAATGTCGCGGTTTTTTGGGCTCATCAAGATGATAATAATAGTCATTCTTAATAACGTTGACATTAATAATCATTCGCAGTAAGAGTCCTTCTCTGAAAGTATTAGTAATTTTTCGAGGAATGAAAATGAGCACTAAAATTAGGTTAGTAGGTGTGTCAGCTGTTGCCGTTCTGGTAATTGGCTCCACGGTCTTTGAGGCGAGTAATTCCGCTTTGGCAGGCCCTGACGTTTACGGTAATTTTGGCGTTACGTTGAAGGGCTATAAGGGTTCTAAAACCAATTCGGTGTCATATACAGGTCAGATGGCACGACAAGTGCTCCATGACTCTATAAAGAAATTGGCAGGCAAAGGAAATGGCAAACCTAATCCGATACTAAAAGCTAGGATGATGTCTTACTATTCGGGTAAGGCAAAAGGTCGGGCCATTGTGGCACCTACCTCTAAGGGTAAATTTGTCATCAAACAGACACATGTTGATCAAATTAGCAAAAAGAAAAATTTATCCGGTAAGACCTATAAGGGTACCATTTCTGGTATGCCTAACAATATGACGGGGTCAGAACTAATCAAGTTTTGGATAGATAAAGCTTCTTCGGCGAATAAAGGTGTGGATATAGCGAATGGATATAATTATCCGCAACTAATCTCTAAATTTATGATGGGTGCAGTTTTTTATAATCAGGCGGTGGATAACTACCTAGATGAGAAAATGAGCGCAAAGGAGAAACCCAACAATAAACCATACAAAAAGGGTAAACATTATACGGGTAAGGAGCACAGCTGGGACGAGGCCTTCGGATATTTTGGGATGCCTGCACATGGCCTGACGCTTTCTCCTAAGCAGCTTTATTCGATTGCAAAGAGAAAAGCTAAGGCGCTGAAGTATGCAGATCGTGACGGCGACGGAAAAGTAGATCTGTATAGAGAGATGGTTTTCGCCCCGGCATATTACGCCGCTGGTGCTGATAAAAAGGGGAAGACAACTTATGCAAAAACCATCACTCAGGCCTTTCTTGATGGCCGCAAGGTAATTACTTCAGCTAAAGGTGCGAAGCTTAGTAATGCGCAGCGCGCCTCTTTAAAGAAGTATGCAGCAATTATCGAAAAAAATTGGGAACAAACCCTGGCCGAAGCAACATTCAAGTATGCGGGTTCGTGCTTCAATGATTTAAAGAAGCTCAAAAAGTCTCAAAGTAGCAAGGGACTTAACAAATATATCAAGCATTGGGGTGAATTGAAGGGTTTCAGCCTCGCACTTCAGGCTGGCCGTAAGAAACTAGGTGAGGCGGGTACCAGATTAAATCGTTTGATCGGGTATGGGCCAGTGCTCATGAATTCGAGCCAGGTAGTGGACATCAATAGCAAGGGCCAATATGTAAAGGACCAGTTTTCCGGGATTGATGAATACATGGTGCATATGCTGAAAGTTCAGAAACTTATGGTCGATGAGTTTGGCGTAAAGGCACGTATGAAGGATGCGCTTTCGGGTTTGGGTGCAATGATTCAGAAACTCGGCAAAGGCGCTTCTGCTGAAAATGACTAAGTAAAAAGGATGGGACGATCAAATATGCTCAGTATTACGGTCGTCCCATTATTTTTTTTCCGCCCTCAAATAAAATTTTAAGTAGCTAGAAATGTTTCAACCCTTTGACTGGTTAGTTCAAGAATATCTACCACAGCTTTTGGACTCTTTTCTAAATCCACAGAAAAGGGTCTCATTAGGTTATTTATTGATCACCCTATTGATCGCTCTTTGTTGGAGTGTCAGGTTAACGAAAGAGCCCACCTTTAAAGGGCTTAGAAAAGTGTGGCGATCATTATTTTCTCCCAAAATTTGGTTTTCGAAATCAGCCTTATGTGATTACAAATTGATGTTTATCAACCGGGCAATAATGATGTTAATTAACCCAGCAATGCTTTCTAAATTAGCGGCTGCGACATTCTTTTATTTCCTTTTTATAGATGTTTTTAAGAATACACCGGCGATTTTAGGAACCTGGCCCCTATGGGCTGCCCCCGTCTTTTATACAGTTTTCCTTTTTCTTTTCGATGATTTCTCGAGGTTCTTCGTCCATCGTTGTCTTCACCGTTGGCCTCCATTATGGGCATTTCATAAAATTCATCATACGGCCGAGACGTTGACCCCTTTCACCGTGTATCGAACTCACCCTGTTGAAGGTATTATTTTTGGTCTTCGTGCGACTTTCGTGCAGGCGGTCTCTATTAGTCTTTTCGTTTCCCTCTTTGGGAAAAACATTGATTTGGTAGAGATATTTGGTGTCAATTTTCTTTTATTCATCTTCAATATCACGGGATCCAACTTGAGACATTCACATGTTTCAATCCATTATCCTCGGATTTTAGAATATATATTAATTTCGCCTGCCCAGCACCAGGTCCATCATTCTATCGATCCTCAGCACCACGACTGCAACTATGGTGCGATTTTGGCTATTTGGGATTATTGGGGTAAATCTCTAAGGCTGTCAAAGAAGTTACAAAAATTACGTTTCGGAATGATAGATGAAAATAATATTAGGGTACATACACTGAGAGGTTTATATCTTAATCCTTTCGTTGAAGTTCGCGGTATAGTGGCTCGTTTATTTTAGCTGCTTCAATAAATTGCACATCTCGATAAGGAAAAACTCGTGCCCAAATTTTTTAGTTTACGAAAGATAATAGTTTCTTTCTCCCCGATAATTTTAATACTGTTACCAATCAATTTGGCACATTCCAGTGAGATTAATGTTTATTCACATCGGCAACCCTTTTTAATTAATCCGTTTCTAACGGCTTTTGAAAAGGAAACAGGCGTAAGGGTGAATGTGGTTTTTTCATCTAAAGGTTTAGTACAGAGGCTTCTCGCGGAGGGTTCACGAAGTCCTGCAGATGTCATTCTGACAGTCGATATTGGCAGGCTAGACGCTTATAACGACAAGGGTTTACTGGCACCAATACAATCCGCGGTTCTACATGAAAATATCCCGGCTCATCTACGTGATTTAAAGGGCCGATGGTTTGCATTTTCAAAGCGGGCAAGAATTGTAGCCGTCTCAAAAAGGAGGGTAGGGAGGGACGAAATTCAAAGGATCGAAGACCTGGCTGATCCAAAATGGAAAGGCCGCATTTGTACGCGACCGGGGAGCCATGTTTATAACCGGGCTTTACTGGCGTCATTAATTGCCGCCCACGGAAGGGAAGATGCTGAAAAGTGGGCAAGGGGCCTGGTCGCAAACTTGGCACGCCGTCCACAGGGTAATGATCGTGCGCAAGTAAAAGCGATATATCAGGGCGTTTGTGACGTGGCGATCATAAACAGTTATTATTACGGTAAGCTCAAAGCTTCAAAAATAGCTGAGCACCGGGCATGGGGTGCTGCGGTTCGGCTGACATACACCAACCAGCAAGGCCGCGGAAACCATATGAATATTTCTGGGGGTGGTGTTGCAAAGTATTCAAAAAATAAAACTCTGGCGATTTCCTTTCTGGAATTTTTAACAAAAGAGTCGGCACAAAAGCTTTATGGGGAAATAAATTATGAGTACCCTGTTAACCCAAAAATAGGATCGAGCAAGGAAATAAAATCTTGGGGAAAATTTGTGGAAGATAAATTGCCAATAAAAAAAATAGCGGAGTTAGCGCCAGAAGCACAACGTATGATTGATCGTGTGGGTTGGTAAGTATTTTTGATGGTTTTACGTGAACTTTAAAATACTGAAACAAGGACGCTTCGCACATGACCCTGTCGATGGTTGGTCTGTCACTGCACTAATTTTTAGTCTTGTACTCATAGGCCCCTTTGTATCAATTTTAATCACGGCTACTGGCGACAGTGATGGGTTGTGGGCTCATTTAATGGCGACCGTCTTTCCTCGGTATGTTGCCAACACGCTCTGGTTGATGCTTGGCGTAGGGGTACTGAGTCTCATCTTTGGCATAATGACAGCGTGGATAGTTGCTAGATTTACTTTTATAGGTTCAAGAATATTAGAGTGGGCATTATTATTACCGGCAACAGTCCCAGCTTATATCATCGCCTACACCTATACTGATTTGCTTGAGTATGCGGGTCCTGTACAGGGAATGTTGCGCGACCTTTTCGGTTGGTCTTCGGCCCGTGATTACTGGTTTCCAGAGATACGTTCTATGGGCGGCGCAATACTGGTCATGGCATCAGTCCTTTACCCCTATATTTATTTAATGGCGCGTACAGCATTCCGACTAACACCCACTTCTTATTTTGAGGTGGCACGTCTCACTGACAGGGGGCTACTCTGGAGTGTTGATTTACCGTTGGCTCGTCCAGCCATTATTGCTGGGTTAGCATTGGTGTTGATGGAAGTCCTATCCGATTTTGGTACGGTAGAATTTTTTGCAATCGAAACTTTAACCTTAGGTATTTTTAACGTTTGGTTGGGAATGAATAACCTAACGGCAGCCGCACAGATTGCTGGGATGGCGTTTATTTTTATTTTAGCATTAGTGGTTATCGAACGTGCAGCCCGGCGTCGTCAAAGATTTAATGATACTAGTGGCCGTGCAAAGACTTTATCTGCGTTACATGTGCGTGGCCTTCGGGCTTTCTTTTGTATCTTGTTATGCTGCTCCCCTATCATTCTCGGCTTTGTCATACCCGTGGGCGTTTTATTGAGTTTCATCATAAAAGGCCTCTCCGTTACAAATATAGATGCCCTGCTCTCGGCTACTTTTAATTCACTTGCGGTATCTTTAATTGCTGCTGTTTCAGTAATGGTTATTGCCATTGTTATGGTGCTGGCAACGACATATCAGCGCCACCCATTTTTAAAGGGACTTTCGACGGTTGCAGCGCTTGGCTACGCATTCCCTGGGGCGATTTTAGCAATCGGCGTGGTTGCATTCGCTGGCAATGTCGATGCTTTGGGAGCACAAATAGGGATATCTGACGGAATCCTGATAGGCGGTATTGGCCTATTGGTCTTGGCCTATGTGGTGCGCTTTCAGGCCGTTGGACACGGAGCAATAATCGCCGGGGTGAACAGGCTCTCACCAAATATAATGAGCGCAAGTTTCGTTTTAGGTCGAGGTTTTTCAAATAGCATGGCTACACTAGCACCGCCTCTACTTAAGAAATCAATTTTGGCCGGAGGTATCCTTGTTTTTGTTGACGTTATGAAGGAGTTGCCAATGACACTTCTGCTGCGTCCCTTTAACTATGAGACCCTGTCCACCTACGTTTACCAGTTCGCAAAAGACGAATTGCTTGAAGAATCCGCATTGGCCGCGGCTACTATAATTATTGCTGGCCTTGGGCCGGTTATTTTGATTAACGCTTCAGAACGCAGCAAGTCTTGAAGACAAACAACTTCACGCGGCAACGTGAATTCCTGCCTTGTTAACCTCGTCATCTACATGAGATTCAAACTGTTTGAAGTTTTCCTCAAATTTCTTAGCGAGGTGCTGTGCTGTGCTGTCGTATTCACTCTTATCACTCCAAGTGTTACGAGGAGCGAGTACTTCACTTGGAACATCAGGACAGCCTTCGGGGACTAGAAGACCAAAATTTGGATCTGACGCGACGCCAACTGAAGAGAGTTTTCCATCGAGCGCGGCCCTTACCATGGCCCTGGTGTGCGAAATTTTCATACGCTCGCCCACGCCATATGCGCCACCACTCCAACCTGTATTAACTAACCAGCAATTAGATTTATGTTTTGCAACTCGTTCGCCAAGTATTTTGGCATAAATCGTAGGGTGACGGGGTAGGAATGGGGCACCAAAACAGGTTGAAAAGGTTGCTTCTGCTCCAGAAGTCATACCACGTTCTGTGCCCGCAACTTTGGCGGTGTATCCAGATAAGAAGTGATACATGGCTTGTTCGGCTGTCATCTTGCTGATTGGCGGTAATACACCAAATGCATCCGCTGTTAACATGACGATATTGTCGGGATGCCCTCCCATTCCCGTGTCGCTAATATTTTCCATATATTCAATAGGATAAGAAGAGCGCGCATTTTCTGCTAAAGAACCGTCGTCGAAATCTGGTGTGCGTGTAACAGGGTCGAGGACAACGTTCTCCAAAATGGTTCCAAATCGTCGGGATGCCGCATAAATTTCTGGTTCAGCCTCCGCAGATAAATTGATGGTTTTTGCATAACAGCCGCCCTCAAAATTAAAAACCCCATTATCTGACCAGCCATGCTCGTCGTCGCCGATCATTGTGCGGGTTGAGTCTGAAGACAGCGTTGTCTTGCCGGTCCCCGAAAGTCCAAAAAAAATAGCAACATCGCCGTTAGACCCGATATTTGAGGAGCAGTGCATCGTCATGACACCTAGCGCCGGTAAAATCCAATTCATTACGCCAAATATACTTTTCTTGATTTCACCAGTGTAATGGCTTCCGCCCACGAGAACTGTCTTTTCAGGAATGTTAACAAGGATACAAACTTCGCTGTTGGTACCATCAGTTTCAGGGTTAGAATGAAAGTCCGGTGCTTGGATCACTGTCCATTCCGGGGTAAATGCTGCGAGCTCATCATCGGCGGGTTGAATGAACATATTTCGGGCAAATAAACTGTGCCATGCATTTTCAGTAATAATCCTGACTGGCAGGCGGTACTTTGGATCTGCTCCACAATAACAGTCCTGAATAAAAACTTCTTTGTCCTGCAGGTAATCCATCATACGAGTATGAACGATGGTAAATTTATCAGCACTAAGTGGTTGATTAACCGGTCCCCACCAGACATCTTCTTGGATGGAAGGGTCTTCAATCATAAATTTATCTTTCGGAGAACGCCCGGTGTATTCACCGGTTTTGGTTACAAACGCACCATCAATGGATAGAACACCCTCATGGCGTCGTAGCCCAGCTTCGTATAATTGGGGGGCAGTTTGGTTCCAATGCACCGAAGCAGTGTTAGTTAGCCCGTGATTATTTATACCGAAGCTACTTATATACGGTCCAATATTCCCCACATCTCACTCCTGAAAATTTTTATAGCCGGCCTATTTTGCCGGGCTTTCAACTGATTTTGCGCGTCTATACCGCATTCCCTTCTCCGTATCAAACATAACCTTACAAACATGCTACTGCAACTGTAGCACCTGCCATAGTTTTTACTTATTTTTTACTGGTATTCTGCGGGATCTATTCGAAATTTAGTTAACCCCGTGACTGTTTATACACTATACGAATCGTTTAAACCTCTGATTGCTTTCTCTGAGATAAATTTTTCAAACATAAAATGTCCCCGAATGCCATTTTTGGTAGCCCATGTATTGTGAATAAAAAAGATTGGAACCATTATGCTCTTGGTAAATTATATACTAAATTTGGCGAAAGACGGTATTTTGCCCTTTTGTTGCCCTAATTTCGCTTATTTTCGAGCAAATAATAAATATTGATCGAAATTTAGGGAGTTGCAAAATGAACCTTACGTTAGGCGAGTATAAATTGGAGAGGCTACCTGTGGGCCATAAAATAGCATTAGTTGATGATGATAGAAATATTTTGACATCGGTAACAATGGCCCTAGAGGCAGAGGGCTATGATGTCAGAACGTTTACGGATGGTGATACGGCTTTTCACGGCCTGTCTACCAGGCCTGTGGATCTTGCCATTCTCGATATCAAAATGCCTCGATTGGATGGGATTGAACTTTTGAGGCTTCTTCGCAAACAAAGCGATCTACCAATAATTTTTCTTACTTCTAAAGACGATGAAGTCGATGAAATTTTAGGCCTGAGGATGGGAGCGGATGACTATGTTAGGAAGCCGTTCTCACAACGACTTCTTCTTGAACGAATTCGTACATTGTTACGCCGTCAAGACCGTTATGGTGCAGATCAAGACGATGGTAATACCGAGCCTCCGATAATTCGGGGTAATATAAATTTGGATGCTGCTCGGCATCTTTGTACTTGGAAGGGCGCAGCTGTTAGGCTCACTTTAACAGAATTTCTTATAGTAAAAGCTTTGGCTACGCGTCCTGGTCTTGTTAAAAATCGTGACCAATTAATGGACGCTGCATATGGGGAGCACATCTATGTTGATGATCGCACGATTGACAGCCATATCAAAAGGCTTCGTAAAAAATTTAAAGCTATTGACCCTGACTTTGATCTTATTGAGACCCTTTACGGAATTGGTTACCGTTACCGCGAAGAGTGATCTGTGTTGATACTGAGGCCAAACCTCGGCAAGGGCGAAAGCGGGTCCCGTGCTGATGAAGCTAAAAATGCATCGTTAGCCAGAATCACGTATAGAAAAAAACGTGGTATTTTTTCTCCTCTTACATGCCGCCTTTTGGTGGTCAATGTCGTCGCCCTCGCTATTCTGCTGGCAGGAATTTTGTATTTGCCTCGTTATGAGAATAGTCTAATCGCTAATCAGGTACAGGATTTGCGTACTCTGGGAGAAGTATTTTCGTTGGCTCTAGCCGAGGGAGCCTATGAAACACGGACCAACGGGTCGACGGTGTTACGGTCTGAAAGTGCATCGACGATGCTGAATCTTCTGGTTGGACCAACCAAAGATCGGACAAGATTATTTGATACCAATGGTTATTTAGTAGCAGATAGCCACAGCCTTTCAGGACCGCTTGGAACGTCGGTGATTGTAAGTAAAATGCCACCACCGGATACCGTTGACTTGTTTGGCGATTTTATAAAATGGTTAAATAAAACTTTTCTAAATTGGTTACCCGGTCGGGATCTCCCTCTTTACAAGGAACACTCATTTCAACGGGCTAGTGATTATACCGAAGTGGAACGTGCACTAGAAGGGGAGCTAGGGTATGAAATTCGAAGAAATGAAGCCGGCAGACTTGTGATCAGTGTTGCAACTCCCGTAAAACGTTTTCAACAGGTTATAGGAGCTGTTTACATTGCCCGTGACAGCGTGAGTATTGATGAGACGGTCCGCGATTTCCGAATATATATTTTGGCCATATTTGCAGTTGCACTTTGCGTTACAGTTTTATTATCATTTTATCTAAGCAGTACGATCGTTCGTCCGCTCCGTCATCTAGCAATTGCGGCAGACCGAGTAAGAGTCGCGCCAGGGCAGGTAAGGTCACTGCCAAGATTCCAGAGTCGGAATGATGAAATAGGCGATCTCGCTGAAGATTTAAATGCAATGACTGATGCATTGGCACAGCGCCTTGACGCCATAGAAAGCTTTGCTGCTGATGTTTCGCATGAGTTGAAAAACCCGTTAACATCTTTGCGTAGTGCTGTCGAGACGGCTGCCCGATTGGAGGACACTGAACAGCAAAAAAAACTAATGGAAATTATCACAGACGACGTTAAACGTCTCGATCGACTAATCACCGATATTTCGGATGCATCGCGGCTTGACGCTGAGTTGTCCCGTGATGAAAGCAAAAATTTTGATCTTGGGCCTCTATTGCGCGCATTGGTTGATGTGCATGCCACATCAGGTGGTTACGGTGAACGACGTATTGAGTGCGAGCAAAATGGAAGTGGTCCTTTCACTATTACGGGGAACGAAGGCCGTATAGTACAGGTTTTGCAAAATTTGATAACCAACTCATTTTCTTTCAGCCCACCGGATGGCCAAGTAACCGTTAAGATCAGACGCGATAGAGACTGGATAATTATTTCTGTTGAGGACGAAGGACCCGGCATACCACAAGGGAGCTTAGAAAAAATCTTTGATAGGTTTTATAGCGAGCGACCTGAAACAGAACAATTTGGTATCCATTCAGGCTTGGGCCTCAGCATTTCAAGGCAAATTATTACGGCCCATCAAGGGTTTCTTGGCGCAGAGAACCTAAAAAACCGGGACGGGACAATTAAGGGGGCTTGTTTTGTCGTCCGTCTACCAGCGTCCTAGAGTTAGAAAATGAAGTTTTTACATGCCAGTTGTGTTGCAATAGGTAACACTGGGATTCTACTCCGTGGCCCTTCTGGTAGCGGAAAGTCCGACTTGGCTCTGAGGCTTATTGATGACGGTGCCATGCTTGTGGCAGATGATCAGGTTCATTTAGAAAGTGTTTCGGGAGAATTGATCGCAAGCCCACATAATGCATTAGCCGGAAAGATAGAAATTAGGGGTTGTGGTATAATTGATCTTCCATACCGAAAGACTGTTGTAATACGGTTGGTAGTTGATTTGGGGGAAAGAGAGGATATTCCGCGGTTGCCAGAAGTTATTACTTGTAATTTTTCCGGACACACCCTGCCACTATATCGGCTACATGGCTTCGATATTTCTTGTACCATCAAAATACGCACACTATTAAACCGGCTGGTATAAGATAAATCATGGGCATAGACTGGGATTCGTTTTTACAATTAAAGGGTATCAATATTCAAAGAATATGACGTTACCAAATGATAGATTCTCTCAAAGAAATGATGAATTTTCTCTTACTTCGAGGGTTCAGAAAAAACCGGTGCTTTTGATCACGGGAATTTCTGGGGCAGGTCGTTCCACAACATTAAAAATCCTTGAAGATCTCGGTTATGAAGCGGTTGATAATTTGCCGGTAACACTTCTGTCGACCTTGGTGGCACCCGATGCAGGGGTGCTGCGCCCGCTGGCCATCGGTATAGATGTTCGGACACGGGGCTTCTTTATGGACGATGTTTTGCGAGGAATAGATGCTTTAATAAACCGAGTAGACCTTGAAGTTCGTGTGATTTTTCTGGACTGTGATGATGATGTTTTACAGCGTCGTTTTACGGAAACCCGTCGTCGTCACCCCTTAGCATCCGATCGCCCAGTCATGGCTGGAATAAGAAAAGAGAGGCAGTCTATATTAAACCTTCAGGAACGCGCCGATCTGACGGTGGACACATCTGAATTAGCGCTCAACGATTTGAAACGTCTTCTAAGGGGTCACTTTTCTCTTGATATTGAGGCTCCATTCGTTTTTTCTGTCGTATCATTTTCTTATCGTCGCGGAATACCCAGAGAGGCTGACCTTGTCTTTGATGCGCGGTTTTTAGCTAATCCGTTTTATGAGGAAAACCTAAGGAGTCTAACTGGATTAGATGAACGGGTCGCTGAGTTTGTGTCAAAAGATCCTAATTTTCCTGAGTTTTTGGAATCATTGACTTCTTTATTGAAGCCCCTGATACCCCGTTTTCAAACCGAAGGTAAAAGTTATCTTACAATAGCAGTTGGCTGTACCGGTGGACAGCATCGTTCAGTTTTCGTTGTGGAACAACTTGTGAAATGGCTCCGAAAAACTGGAAATTTTGTTGACATTATGCATCGTGAGTTATTAGGCGGTGAAGCTCGCAACTCTGAAGAACAGAAGATTTTATGATTGGAATAATTTTAGTTACCCACGGTCAACTCGCCGACGAGTTTTTAAGCGCTTTGGAACATATTGTTGGTGAACAAAAGAACATTGGTTCTATTTGTATTCAAGCAGAAGATGATATGGAGAAACGTCGTGCTGAAATCTTTGAAGCAGTAGGAAATGTTAATGATGGAGATGGTGTTATTTTACTAACAGATATGTTCGGTGGTACACCCTCTAATCTAGCTATTTCTTTGATGAGTGAAGAGTCGGTGGAGGTCATTGCTGGGGTAAACTTACCGATGTTGATACAGTTGGTACAATCACGCCAGACGCAGACACTTGAGGATGCAGTAAACGAGGCTGCAGCGGCTGGTAGGAAATATATTAGTGTTGCTTCAAAATTACTTGCAGATCGTAAAAAAAATTAAATTGTTTAACCCTTCTATAGAAAGTTATAAATCAAAATCGAGTACCAGTGTGTTTGAGAAACACGTTACGATTAAAAATAAACGAGGATTGCACGCCCGCGCTGCAGCTCGATTCTCGCAATTGGCAGAACAATTTGATTCGGAAATTAATGTTGAAGTCGAGGGTTTAAAGGTGTCAGCACGATCGATTATGGGGCTGATGATGCTTGGTGCGGGTCAGGGTGTTGATATTTTAATCACAGCCGAGGGTGTGGATGCCAAAGAGAGCCTCACAGCGCTAGAAGGGTTGATCAAAAATCGTTTTGATGAGGAATAAGAATTTAATTTTAAAATTGTTGCCATTAAGTGGGTTTGGTTGCTATACGGCGGTGTTTTATAGGTATCAGAAGTTTAAGGCATATAGTTTGTATAAAATTATAACCTAGGTAATCATTTAGGGAGATTTTAATGGGTTGTGCGAAAGATTATCAGGTTGCCGATATTTCCCTTGCTGATTGGGGGCGCAAAGAGATCAATATTGCTGAGACGGAGATGCCGGGACTCATGGCGCTTCGGCAGGAATATGCTCATTCTCAGCCACTTAAAAATGCAAAAATCGTTGGTTGTTTGCATATGACCATCCAAACTGCAGTTTTGATCGAGACTCTTATATCTCTTGGTGCATCAGTAAGATGGAGTTCCTGCAATATTTTTTCCACACAGGATCAGGCGGCAGCAGCGGTTGCAGCGGAGGGGGTCCCAGTTTTCGCCTGGAAAGGGGAGACAGAGGAAGAGTTCTGGTGGTGTATCGACCAGACCCTAGAGGGCCCCAATGGTTGGAAGCCAAACATGGTACTTGATGATGGTGGCGACGTGACAGCGGTAATACACGAAAAACAGCCAGAATTACTCGCTAATATTCGGGGGCTATCTGAAGAAACTACTACTGGGGTTCACAGGTTATACGAAATGGAAAAGAATGGCTCGCTCGGTGTGCCAGCCATGAATGTCAATGATTCAGTAACAAAATCGAAATTTGATAACCTTTATGGTTGTCGCGAGAGCTTAGTTGATGGGATTCGTCGTGCAACTGATGTAATGCTCGCTGGGAAGGTAGCTGTGGTTTGTGGGTATGGAGATGTTGGGAAGGGTTCTGCTGAATCGCTAAAACTAAGTGGTGCAAGAGTTTTGGTGACGGAAATAGACCCCATCTGTGCATTGCAGGCTGCTATGGAAGGTTTTGAGGTAACCACCATGGATGAAGCCGCGCCAACTGGTGATATTTTTGTTACAACTACTGGTAATATTGACGTCATTACCCTCGACCATATGCGAAAAATGAAAGAGCGTGCGATTGTGTGTAATATTGGTCATTTCGATAGCGAAATCCAAGTAGGCGCGCTTAGAAATTTCAAGTGGCATAATGTTAAACCACAGGTCGATGAAGTGGAATTTCCAGATGGGAAACGGTTAATTCTTTTAGCTGAAGGTCGTTTAGTCAATCTTGGTTGTGCCACTGGCCATCCAAGTTTTGTAATGAGCGCATCATTTACGAACCAAACGCTTGCACAAATTGAGCTTTGGAATAATAGTCAAAATTATGAGAATAAAGTTTATGTCCTTCCCAAATCTCTTGATGAAAAGGTAGCAAAATTACACCTAGAAAAACTTGGTGTGCAGCTAACCGAGTTAACCAAAGAACAGGCAGAATACCTTGGATTATCGCAAGAGGGACCTTTTAAGTCCGATTTATATAGATATTAACTGCTTATTGCGAGATTCGTTATCGAGAGGTAAAAGCGGCCATAGAAATGGCTGATGATCGTAATTTTACCTTTCCATTATACCTCACAGATTTTGAGGCGTCAGAAAAATTTGCTGAGCGTATAGCAAGAAAATTGAATCCAGGCGATGTGATTGGTCTATCAGGCTATCTCGGAATCGGGAAAACTGCTATCGCGCGTTCTATCATAAAAACATTAATGACTACCTATAATTTACCGCACTGTGAAATCCCGAGCCCAACATTTACATTAGTTGAACAGTACGATTTGCCGCCATTTTCGATTTTCCATATCGATCTTTATCGGATTAACGATGCCGAAGATATTTTCGAGTTAGGTATCGAGGAAATATTCAACGTTGGTGTTTCATTAATAGAGTGGCCTGATCGGCTTGGGAAACTTCGGCCCCCTAATATGTTGGACCTACGTCTATTTCCGGGTGAAGATGAAAAGTCCCGAGTTATACAAGTTGAAGATTCTGGTTCTTGGAGTCGTCAAGATTTGGATTCAATTTTAAATGGTTGAAAGACAAAAAATAATTGAAAAATTTCTTTATATTAATGGGTGGCCCCAAGCCCGACGTGTCAAATTAACAAGTGATGCTTCATTCCGAACCTATTACCGACTTACGGATCATGAACGTGGTGCAATATTGATGGATGCTCCACCTAATTTGGAACAAATTGGTCCATTTCTTAAAATCGCTAGACATCTAAAAGCGCTGGGCTACAGCGCCCCTGTGATATTTGCTGCTGATCAAAAATTTGGGTTAGCTCTTTTAGAGGATTTTGGCGACAATACCTTCAGCCGGCTGTTAGCAGCTGGGGAAGATGAAAAGAAGCTATATCTACTGGCAACGGATCTTCTTATCGATTTGCATCTGAAATCACCAAGCAAAGCCATTCCAACCAACTTAGCTCGTTATAGTTTCGATAAGTTTATTACTGAAGCAGTATTGCTTACCGATTGGTTTGTACCCGCTTTAAATGAGGGGATGCTATCTAAACAAGCACAACTGGAATATCGCCATCAGTGGCGCAAACTTCTAGAGTCCGCGCTGGAAATGCCCCAAACCCTAGTCTTACGGGATTATCATGTCGATAATTTGATGCGCTTGGATGAGCGCTCAGGTCTTAGTGCTTGTGGTTTATTAGACTTTCAGGACGCGGTTTCGGGTCCGGTAACCTACGATCTTATTTCTTTAATAGAAGATGCGAGGCGAGATGTTTCGCGGAAAACAGCAAAGGCAGTTCAAAAACATTACCTCTCAGCTTTTCCTGAAATTTGTCCCGATCAATTCAATAGGTCGATGGCCGTGCTTGGGGCACAGCGGCATGCTAAGGTTATCGGGATTTTTACTCGTCTTTGTATTAGAGATGAGAAATCACTATATCTGCAGCATATTCCCCGAGTGTGGCGTTTGCTCGAAAAAGCATGCCACCATCCTGACCTCGCTTCTATGAAAGAATGGCTAGATCATTATATTCCAGCGAAAAATAGACGCATTCCGGAGGGGCTTTCTGTTTAATGTTAAAAAAAACCCCAACACACGCAATGGTCCTGGCTGCAGGCTTGGGTTTGCGTATGCGACCAATTACCGAAAACAAACCAAAACCGCTAGTTTCTCTTATGGGTAAGACGCTACTTGATCGAGCCCTTGATCACTTAGTCAACACCGATGTTAGCTCAGTTACGGTCAATCTTCACTATCTGGGTTACATGATAAAGAATCATTTAGCTTCACGTATTCAACCAAATATAGTTTTTTCCGATGAAACAGATAAACTTTTAGATACTGGAGGAGGTGTAAAAGTTGCACTTTCCACCCTTGGCATCAATCCGTTTTATGTAGTCAATGCAGATATAGCTTGGCAGGATGGGTCCCGTCCCGCTCTTTCTCGTTTGGCTCAATTTTGGCAAGACGAAATAATGGATGCGTTATTATTACTCCACCCGACAGTGCTTGCTACGGGTTATGATGGCCCAGGTGATTATTACAGCACAAGCGATAAGGGTTTAATGCGTCGTCGAGATATGGATAGTGCTCCCTATGTTTTTACTGGCGTGCAGTTGTTACACCCACGGCTTTTCAAAGATACTCCAGATTGCCCTTTTCCACTTACTTTTCTATATGATCGCGCTGAAGCGAATGGGCGTTTATTCGGTTTAATACATGATGGGGCTTGGCACCATATAGGAACCCTCTCGGGTTTGGCAGAAGCTGAGCAAGTGTTCTGTGGCGGTAGTTCTTTGAATGAAGTGTCAGATGCCTGAAAAGCCCGTTGTCTATTCTATTGAACCAAATGTTCCCTTCCTAGACGCACTAGCGACTGGTCTCTTGGAACGTCATGGTGATCAAGAATTAGGATTGAGCGATGTTCGGGTATTTCTGCCTAATCGCCGAGCTTGCAGAGGGTTAATGGAGGCTTTCTTGCGCCAAAGTGATGGAAGGGCATTATTATTACCCAACCTCGTGCCACTCGGTGAAATCGAACAATCGGAAGAGGCCTTTATTTCAGAAGATGAAACGGCGTTACATGGTTCATTAGATATTTTACCACCAATATCCGGGTTTCAACGGTTATTTGCGTTAAGCCGCTTAATCGTTGAGGCAGAGAAGAAGCACCACGGAGAGGTGTTACCACTATCAAGGGCGGTTCGATTAGCTTCGTCCTTGATTTTACTCCTTGACGAAGTAGAAACAGAGCAATTGGATTTTTCAAATTTAGCGGACTTGGTTGAATCTGATTATGCTGTTCATTGGCAAATTACCCTAAAGTTTTTAGAAATTTTAAGCCAGGAATGGCCTCGAATTCTTACTATATTGGGTTGTGAAGATCCAGCCAATCGTAGAAATATGCTCGCTGCAGAATTAGTAGAAAATTGGAAAAATACGCCACCATTTGGTCCAGTTTATGCCGCGGGTTCCACCGGAAGTATTCCGGCTACATCTTCTATTTTGGTAGCTATTGCTCATTTGCCCCGCGGAGCGGTAATTCTACCTGGATTTGACTTGGCGATGAATAAGCATGAGCGGGCTAATTTACCAATAACTCACCCACAATTTGGAATGACTCGCCTTATTGATCGTATAGGGGTTAAAACTAGCAATATAAAGCGGTGGTCGACCGCTGAATCCCCTGTTTGCAGTTTGGATCGAGTACTCTTAATTCGTGCTGCTACAGCTCCTCCGGATCTCGGGATTGATAAAAAGACTTCCATTAATTTAACCAAAGCTTTGTCTAATGTGAGTTTTATTACATGTCCCTCTCCACAAGAGGAGGCAGGGGTAATTGCCCTGGCATTACGTGAGGTTCTTGAAACACCAGGTCGGACCGGAGCCCTTGTAACGCCAGACCGAACGTTGGCACGTCGAGTTGCTTCTGAATTGCGTCGTTGGGGTGTCGTTATAGATGATTCGGCTGGTCAGCCGCTTTCTAGAACACCCATAGGGACGTACCTGTATCTTTCAGCGGTTTGTTTTGCCAACCAGTTAGCTCCTGTTCACCTGCTCTCTTTTCTCAAACATCCGCTGTCTACTAATGGCTTTGATCCCGCGTCGTTTCGAAAGTATGTGAGGATGTTAGAAGTAAAGGTCTTTAGGGGTCCGAGGCCGGCACCAGGGTTTGTAGGTATTAGGGCGGTCCTGCGGCGATTAGTAGAGAGGGATAACAGGGGTACCCAAGAATTGAGAGGTTTCAATGAATGGTTTGATCGCTTGAGGCTGGTTTCCGCTGGTTTAGAGGAACTATTTTCATCTAGCAAGAAGACCCCTCTTATTGCCTTGATTGATAAACATATAAATTTTATTGAACAGTTTTCGGCAACGCCTGGAAAGTCGGGACCAGAAACATTATGGGTTGGTGAGGATGGGGAAGCCACGGCCTCGTTTATTTCCGAACTGCGTGATGCTGCTAAATCCTTTCCAGAAGTTAAACCTAAAGATTATCCGGTCTTGCTAGAAGCGTTGATGAAATCAAAGACTGTTAGGCCGCGTTTTGGAATACACCCTCGATTACATATTTGGGGTTTGTTAGAGGCGCGACTTCAAAGGGCTGACCTTATGTGTTTAGGAGGTCTTAACGAGACAGTTTGGCCAAGTGAACTCGGTGCTGATCCATGGATGAGCCGTCCAATGCGACAGGCATTTGGCCTGCCGTCGGGGGATCGTCGGATTGGGCTCAGTGCACATGATTTTGTCCAAGGCTTTTGTTCAGAGCAGGTTTTGATAACTAGAGCAGAGCGTGTTGAAGGGACACCAACGGTTCCAGCTCGCTGGCTCTTGCGCCTCGATAATGTCCTGAAGAGTGAGAATAAGGCTGCAAAATTCTTAAATAAATCTTCAATTGGTGGTGAAAACTTTTTGGCTTGGCAAGCATCACTTGATCGCCCCCATAGCATAAGGCCTTGCAAGGCCCCCACCCCTCGTCCTCCAGTTTCAGCACGACCGAGACAACTTTCCGCAACTCAGATTGAAACTTGGATGCGTGATCCATATGCAATTTATGCCCGTTATATATTAAATTTGCGGCCCTTAGACCAAATCGATGCTAATCCGAGTATGGCAGATCGCGGTACAATGATCCACGAGGCATTAGAACGATTTGTGAATGATCATCCCGATAAAATGCCAACGGATGTATTAAAGGTGTTCCATGAAATTGGTATAGATGTTTTTGGCGACTCCCTTGCTTATCCAAGTGTTTGGGCATTCTGGTGGCCGCGTTATGAAAGGATAGTCGACTGGTTTGTTTCCAACGAGGCTAATTACAGGAAGAGTATTAAAGAAACCCATACTGAAGTGACCGGCGAACTTAATATTCTTTCAGATTATGGAAAGTTCAAGCTGATCGCAAAGGCCGATCGAGTTGATGAATTGCTGGATGGTACAATCAGTATAGTGGATTACAAGACCGGCATTCCCCCTAGCGCCTCCGATATTTTTCATGGATTTGCACCGCAGTTGCCCCTCGAGGCAGCGATTGCTGCGGCTGGGGGGTTTGAGGATATATCCGGGGCACCTGTTTCCCTTCTGGAAGTTTGGCGAATAAATGGTGGGGATCCAGCTGGGGAACGACGTCCCGCGGGTAAGGATATAGACGAGTTGTCGAAGGTTGCCCTCAAGGGACTAACTGATCTTGTCAAAAAATTTGATGATCCTGAGACACCTTACCTGTCCCACCCTAACCCAATGCATGCACCCGGTTGGTCAGACTACACTCATCTTGCACGAGTACTTGAATGGTCGTCAGTTGAAGGGGGGGACGAATGACTGTGAAAATCGATTCTGACCCCAGTATTAAACAAAAGCGGGCGGCTGATCCAAGTCGATCAGTTTGGGTGTCCGCATCGGCGGGAACCGGTAAAACAAAAGTACTAACAGATCGGGTTCTCGCTTTGCTTCTTTCTGGCTCTCCCCCGCATAGATTGCTTTGCTTAACCTTTACTAAAGCAGCAGCTGCTGAAATGGCTAATCGCCTAAATCAAGTGCTCTCCGAGTGGGCGATTATAGATGAAATTGAACTCAAGAAAAAAATAAAATTCCTTACAGATAAGCCGGCCGATGAGGTAACTCTCCGAAGGGCTCGTACACTTTTTGCTCAGGTTCTAGATGTTCCTGGAGGTATGAAAATCCAGACTGTTCACGCGTTTTGCGAGTCTCTACTTGGGAGATTTCCCCTAGAAGCAGGGTTGGCACCATATTTTCAGGTAATGGATGAACGGGAGGCTAACGAAATCCAGAGTGAGGCGCAGGCCATTATCCTAACTCAAGCTCGTTACATTGAGAGGACACCCTTAGCCGGTGCTTTGGCTGATGTAACTAAGCACATCCAAGAAAGTGATTTTGATAAACTTTTGGGTGAGTTATTCTCAGAGCGGGGCAGGATACGACGATTAATTGAACGTTTTGGTGGATTAGAAAGACTAACCGACCATGTGTTTAAAATTCTTCAGGTTTCTCGAAGTGAAACGGAGCATTCGATACGGAAAGCCGCTTGTAAAGACCTAGTTTTTGATTTTGAATCTCTTCAAAAAGCCTCTGCTGCAATGGCATCGGGGGGTAAAACCGATAAAAAAAATGGTACTATTATAGCCCAATGGATAGAATTGAGTGACTCCCAAAGGTTGGAAACTTTTACATTATATTTGTCAGCATTCTTTACCTTGGGAGGTTCCAAGCGAGCAAAGTTAATCTTTAAGGAAGCAGAGGCACTATGCCCAACCGCCTCTTTAATTTTGGAAAAGGAAGCAGAACGGCTAGGGGCGGTTTTGTTAAAAATTCGCGGGATTATAACTGCCCAGGCGACCAGTGCGATACTCATTCTTGTTCAGTCACTACTAGATGTTTATGAAACATGTAAGAAAGAAAGAGCGCGGCTTGATTATGATGATCTAATTCTGAAAACTCGGTCATTACTTGAGGCAGAAGGAAATGTTTCATGGGTAATGTTCAAGCTTGATGGCGGTATTGATCATATCCTGATTGATGAAGCCCAAGACACCAACCCAGATCAATGGGCTATTATTTCTGCTCTAGCTGAAGAGTTTTTTGTGGGTGAAAGCGCATCGGAAATTGAACGGACATTGTTTGCGGTCGGTGATGCTAAGCAGTCAATTTATAGTTTTCAACGTGCTGACCCTAAAGCTTTTGGGGAAATGTGCAGTTATTTTCGAACGAAAGCTGATGACGCGTCCAAACCGTGGGAAGATATTAATCTTGACGTTTCGTTTCGTTCAACGGCATCTGTTCTGGGAATCGTCGATGAAGTTTTTGCACAGGATCTTGCGGCACTCGGGGTGGTCGAGGCTGATCAGAAATTACATCACGAACCACTGCGTGATGGCCAAGCGGGTGTGGTGGAGTTGTGGCCTTCCGTAGGACCGGTTGATCTAAAAGAATTGAGTCCATGGTCTCCGCCAATAACGGCGCGATGGGATCAGGATCCACAAACCCAACTTGCTGATGGTTTGGCAACGCAAATCGCGGATTGGATAAAAAACGGCGAAGTTCTGGAAAGTAAAAATCGTCCTCTTCATGCGGGGGACATTATGATTTTAGTACGTCGCAGGGGCACGTTTGTTGAAAAATTGGTTCGTGCGCTAAAGCGAGAAAATGTACCGGTGGCGGGCGTAGACCGAATGGTGTTAAGCGAGCAATTAGCGGTGCGGGATCTTATTGCTATTGGGAATTTCCTTTTATTGCCAGAAGATGACCTGAATCTCGCGATTGTTCTCAAAAGTCCATTAATAGGGTTTTCAGAAGAAGAATTATTCGAGCTTGCATACAATCGCGGCGAATCTAATTTATGGGTTTCATTGCGCAGTCGTCGTGATGAAAACCCAATTTTTAAATTTGCTTTCAACGAACTCTCGACTTTATTGAATATAGTTGACTTTACCCCACCATTTGAGTTGTTTTCAGAAATTCTTGGTAGTCGAGGGGGGCGAAAGAAAATTTTAGCAAGGCTTGGCGCTGAAGCTAATGACCCAATAGATGAGTTTTTGACTCTCGCCTTCGATTATGAACGGAGCCAGCCTCCCTCCCTGCAAGGTTTTCTGTATTGGCTGGACACTGATGACATTGAGGTGAAGCGTGATCTTGAACACGCGACCCGTAATGAAGTTCGTGTGATGACGGTTCATGGCTCGAAGGGTTTGCAAGCCCCCATAGTTTTTTTGCCAGATAGTCTACAAGTACCAAGCGAGGTCCCCCGTCTTTTGTGGACAAAGGATGGAATTCTTCTATGGCCCCCACGTCGACGTTATATGGAAAAGCTAGGCGAGGCAGCATTGTCAATGGCCAGTGAAACACGAGATAGTGAATATCGACGTCTTTTATACGTTGCCATGACACGTTCTGAGGATCGACTTTATGTATGTGGTTGGCATACAAGACGTCAAGCATCTAAGGGAAACTGGTATGAGTTGGTTGAATCTGCATTGAAGAAGGTTGGGGTCCCATTCCAATTTGATTTGACCAATGTTAGTTCAAAAGGTTGGAAGGGCACGGGATGGCGTTTTGAGAATCCGCAATTGCGAGAGGTTCCAGAAGATCAAAGTCAAACTGTGATTTTGCCAAAACCGTTACCCGGTTGGGTAAACAACGCCCCAGATCTCGATCCTATTCCCGCCAAATCCTTATCTCCATCTCGTCCTGTTGGCCCTGAGCTGGCAATTAGGTCCCCCTTAGTAGTTGGAAAAATAGATAGTTTTCGTCGAGGTTTAATCATCCATCGTTTGTTACAATTATTACCAGGGACCCCAGAGGAGGAGCGAATCAAAGCCACGGAACGTTTTTTGGCGCACCCTATTCATGACTTAAAGGTTGAAGAGCAAAGGGCATTTACATCCGAAGTAATAGATATAGTAACAAATAAGGAGTTTGCGGAAATTTTTGGCCCTAATTCGCGCTCTGAGGTTCCAATCACAGGGCGGTTGGGTAAGTACGTTGTGGTGGGCCAGGTGGACCGTCTTTTGGTGAAGCCTGATAATGTAATGATTGTTGATTATAAGTCGAGCCAACTACCACCCAGTGATGCAGAGGATGTTTCTCCAGTATATTTGAAGCAAATGGCCGCTTATCGCGCTGTTTTAAGTTCTGCTTTTCCTGGTCGGGCAATTGATTGTGCTCTCCTTTGGACTGATACTCCCAGCTTAATGCCATTATCAGATGATCTGCTAACTAAACACTCAGACCATTTGGATGCTTGACGGTGCCATCACGCATTCATACTTTGAGTATGAATGGTAACTTTTTAAATTATGATATTATGAAAGGAAGAATTATGGCGAGCAAACCGATTTCGGATGAAACTTTCGACGCTGATGTTTTAAAAGCAGAAGTTCCTGTTCTTGTCGATTTTTGGGCGGAATGGTGTGGCCCTTGCAAACAAATCGGCCCATCCTTGGAAGAAATAGCACAAGAAATGGATGGCGAAATTACTGTGGCAAAAATCAATATAGACGAAAATCCGGAAACACCTACTAAACTGGGTGTTAGAGGTATTCCTACGCTGATGATTTTTAAGGATGGAGAGGTCGCTGCTACCAAGGTTGGAGCCTTGCCAAAGAGTAAGCTTGTTGAATGGATAAACGAGTCAATCTAATTTTAACTTTTTGTAGACCAAAGTTGGGCTTGGTTACCTATCGAACCCAGATTTTTCATACTTAAGTACGTCGCCGACGAGATATAGTGAACCGCATATCAGTATACGACTGGGTTTTCTTGATCTGACTGTGATTTCTTCTATAGCTTCGAGAAAACTATTAGATTTAGTTGCTGAGATTTCTAATTCCTGGGCTGCCAATTTGCATTCGCTTGCTGTCAGGCTGGATTGCTCTCCAGGAATATCAATGGCATGCAGTGTTTCAATATATTTAGCCAATGGTTTTAAAAATTCCTTTGGGTTCCTACTTTTCATATAACCAAAAATGAGGTGGGTCGGCTGATCCTGCCACTTAGATATGACCTTAGCGACTGCTTCGGCGGCACTTGGATTGTGTCCACCATCAAGCCACAAAGACCATCCTTGAGGGAGATATTTTGTCGATGGTCCTTGGAGTTTTTGTAACCTCCCTTCCCAAGAAGCAGATATTAAACCTTCTCTAATAAAGTTATCGGTTATTACCGATTTTGTAAGTAATTTTGATGCCATAACTGCTGTTGCGCTATTTATGACCTGGTGTTCGCCGAGTAGGGAGGGACGTGGGAAATCTGAATTAAAATCTTTTGCGCTTAAAGTAAAACCGTCCATTGAGGGTGAAAAACGCCAGTCTTTCCCGTACATTATAGTTTCGATGCCTAATTTTTTGGCTTGGTTCTCAATCACGACGTTTGCTTCCGACATTTGTGGCCCTATTAAGGCGCGACTGCCAGGCTTTAAAATACCTGCTTTTTCAAATGCAATTTTGCTGATTGTGTTACCGAGCCAGTCGGTATGATCTTTTGAGATCGGTGTTATAATGGTTAGGAGAGGATCCTCAATAACGTTTGTAGCATCAAACCTGCCACCTAATCCTGTTTCTATTAAGGTAATGTCGGCAGGACTGCGTGAAAAAGCCAAAAAAGCGGCAGCAGTGGTAATCTCAAATAATGTAATAGCGCTTCCGGCGTTGGCTTCTTCGCATTCTTCAAGAATGAGGCTTAACGTAGTTTCCACAATATTTTGGCCAGAGAGGTAAATACGCTCAGCAAAACGAACAAGGTGAGGTGATGTATAACAATTAACCTTCAGTCCTGCCTTCTCGCATATTGATTTTATGACAGCGAGTGTTGAACCTTTACCATTGGTTCCCGCAATATGGACGATGGATTTTAATAATTTTTCCGGATTGTTTAGCCTTCTCAAAAGATTTCTTGTACGGCCGAGAGATAAATCAATGGCTTTGGGGTGCAGCGCGTTTAGGCGGGCGAGTAAGATGTCACTCTGCAGCGGGGCGCTCTTCGGTTGAGCTTTCTTTTTCGCTACTCGAACCATATTTAACAGGCTTTGTATCTAACATAAATTTTGTAGTCGCATCTATTGGCACAACGTTATCATCAATACGTTTAGTCATTAGAAGATTAGTAATGTTAATAAGTTCATCACGGATTTGACACCGATGCACCACACGATCAATCATTCCGTGGTCTAGAAGGTATTCCGCTCGTTGGAAACCTTCAGGCAATTTTTGATGTATGGTTTCTTCAATTACCCTTGTTCCAGCAAACCCTATTACTGCACCAGGCTCAGCGATTGCGATATCGCCTAGCATTGCGAAGGATGCGGTCACACCGCCCGTTGTTGGGTCAGTTAGCACGGTAATATATGGTAGTTTGGCTTGTTTAACTTCATCTACAGCTATTACCGTCCTCGGCATTTGCATAAGTGACAGGATACCTTCCTGCATTCGTGCGCCACCTGATGAAGTAAAACAAATTAACGGTGCGTCGTGGAGGATGGCAAATCGAGCTGCAGTAAGAAGTGCTTTGCCTAGTACGAGTCCCATTGACCCGCCCATAAAGGCGAAATTCATTATTGCGACGACAACTTTACGTCCCCCCATAGGACCATGCGCCACAATCATGGCATCTTCTTCTTTCGTTGCGCTTCTATTGTCTTTAAGACGATCAGTATAGCGTTTGATGTCTTTGAATTTTAACGGGTCAGAGGTTAATTTTGGTAGATCGATTGTTTGGTATTTTGAATCATCAAACAAAATTTCTAAGCGCTTTTTGGCAGGTAGCCTCATGTGATGTCCACAATGGCTACATACTCTTAACGCGGCTTCTAGTTCTCGATGAAATATCATTTGCTCGCAACTTGGGCAGTGGTGCCACAAATTATCTGGCACCTCTTTTTTTTCTACGAGGGCTCGAATTTTCGGACGAACGTAATTTGTTAGCCAGTTCATAGTCGCGCTTTTCTAACGCCTTCTGAAAGATTTCCTACAAAGTTTAACACAGAATTGAGCAAATCAGGAGAGTTCTTTATTTCAGTGGTTGTTTCTGCAAATTTACCAATTAGTTGGACTATTGCAGATCCCACGACAACGGCGTCGGCTACTCGGGCAATTTCTGCGGCCTGATTGGGGGTTTTTATACCGAACCCAATTGCAACGGGAAGATCTGTGAATTTTCTTAGACGATTAACAGCTTCAGCAACATTGACGATGGTGGCAGACTTTGTTCCGGTAATCCCAGCAATTGATACATAATATACAAAGCCTGTTGCTTCCTCCATAAGTGTCGGGAGGCGAACTTCGTCACTGGTAGGTGTTGCGAGTCGAATATAATCTATGCCGGCTGTGTTAGCGGGAATTCTCAGTTCAGAGTCTTCTTCTGGCGGGACGTCCACGATTATCAAGCCATCTACACCTGCATTTGCCGCGTCCGCTGCAAATCGTTCTACTCCGTACCTGAAAACCGGGTTAAAGTAACCCATCAGTATGATTGGAGTATGATCATTTGTTTTTCGAAACCGGGCAACCATATCTAAGGTACTATTCATATTTTGACCGGAATTAAGCGCCCGCAATGATGACTCCTGAATTGCAGGGCCGTCTGCCATTGGGTCTGTAAATGGCATGCCAAGCTCAATTATATCCGCACCGGCGTTAGGAAGTCCGTTAAGAATTTCATTAGATACGCTTAGATTGGGGTCCCCAGCTGTTATAAAAATAATAAGACCAGCTCTATTTTCCTTGGTAAGTTTTTTATACCGTTCCTTAAGGCGTCTCGAATTTTGTATCATAAGGAAACCCCTAATGCTTCGGCGACAGTAAAAACATCTTTATCGCCTCGGCCGCACATATTCATTACTAACAAATGATCGCTGGGTAGTTTTGGCGCCAATTTCCTGACAAAGGCCAGGGCGTGAGCGGGCTCTAAAGCAGGTATTATTCCTTCAAGCTTTGTACACAATTGAAATGCGTCTAGGGCTTCTTCATCCGTTGCCCCAACATAATTTACTCTTCCTACATCATGAAGCCACGCATGTTCCGGACCAATTCCTGGGTAATCTAATCCAGCAGAAATTGAATGCGCCTCTATGATTTGGCCATCTTCGTCTTGTAATAGATATGTACGATTCCCATGTAAAACGCCCGGAACTCCAGCACTTAGGGAAGCTGCATGCTTGTTAGTTTTCAGACCTTTTCCGGCAGCTTCTACTGCATAGATCATTACATCTTCTTCATCGAGAAATTCATAAAATAGTCCCATAGCATTAGATCCACCCCCAATGCATGCAACAAGAGAATCGGGTAGCCGTCCTTCTGCATCCATCATTTGGTTTTTGACTTCTTTGCCGATGATTTTTTGAAAATCCCTGACCATAGTAGGATATGGGTGTGGCCCGGCAACGGTGCCTATTATGTAATATGTATCATCCACATTCGATACCCAGTCACGTAAAGCTTCATTCATGGCATCTTTCAATGTTGCAGACCCAGACGTTACTGGAACAACTTCAGCACCGAGTAGTTTCATGCGAAATACGTTGGGTTCTTGTCTCTCAATATCAGTTGTTCCCATATACACGATGCATTTCATACCAAACAAAGCACATACCGTAGCTGTTGCTACACCATGTTGGCCTGCCCCGGTCTCTGCGATAATTCTTTCTTTCCCCATCCTTCTCGCTAGAAGAATTTGACCCATTGTATTGTTGATTTTGTGAGCACCTGTGTGATTCAGTTCATCCCGCTTGAAGTAAATTTTTGCACCACCTAAGACCTCACTTAATCGTTTGGCATGATACAGGGGACTGGGTCTTCCAACGTAGTGTTTAAGGTAGTGGTCCAGTTCATTCTGAAAAGCGGGGTCTTGTTTCGCAGTGTTATAAGCTTTTTCTACAGTTAATATCAGAGGCATCAGGGTTTCTGCCACATAGCGGCCACCAAACTTTCCAAAATGCCCCTCTGCATCTGGTTGTCCTCTTAAGGAGTTCAGTTTTTCGTTTAAGTTAGTCTTCATATTCAAATATTAGTTCTGGTGGTTTGCCTCTACTAACGGGTTATACCCAGCGGTTACGACAAGGCAAGAACCGTTTTGATAAATGCGTTAATAAGTTTGGGATCCTTCTGACCGGGTCCTATCTCAACACCCGAAGAAATATCGACCGCACGAGCCCCTGTCGTATTAACGGCTTTTGCAATATTTTTTTTATTAAGTCCACCGGAGAGCATCCAATTATTTTCCCATGGTTGGTTTGCAAACAATTTCCAATCAAAAGAAAGAGCGTTACCTCCTGGAAGTGAGTTCTTAAGATTTTTTGGTACTTTGGCGTCAAACAAGATTTGATCGGCGATTCCGGTATACTTATTAACTGCTGAAAAATCACCACTATTTTCAATATGAATCGCTTTCATTACCGGTAAACCGGTAAAATCTTTAATTTTAACTACTCTCTCTGGTGTTTCGTCTCCGTGTAGCTGCAATATATCTAAGGGAACTTGATCAACAATCTCTTTGAGGGGGTCATCAGAAATATCAACAAACAAACCCACCTTTTTGATTTTATTTGGAACTATCTTAGCAAGGATTGCTGCCTCAGAAATTCTGACTGATCGGGGTGAGGGAGGGTAAAAAACTAAACCAACATAGGAAGCGCCCGCATCTATTGCAGCCTGCATCGCGATAACAGTGTTAATTCCACAAATTTTGACACAAATTGTCATAACGTTAATTCTAGGAGGCTGCTATTTCTTCAGAAATTCGTTTAGCGGCGGCTTTTGGGTCGTTGGCTCGGGTAATTGGCCGCCCTATTACCAGGATATCAGCACCAGCCCTTATGGCTTTCTGTGGCGTCATAATTCTTTTTTGGTCATCGGTTGATGACCAAGTTGGTCGAATTCCCGGAACTACCAGCATACAATTCGGGCCCAGCATTGAACGTAAGGAGACCACTTCCTTAGGTGATGCCACGAGACCATCGGCACCAGATTCATATGCGAGTTTACCGAGTCTTAACACCTGTTCTTCTATGTGTGAATTTTGTCCAAGGCGTGCTAAATCATCGCTAACGAGAGAGGTGAGAACGGTAACTGCTAAGATTATGGGGGTTTTGTTTTTACCTCTCGCTTTTACAGCCGATTTAATCATCTTTATTCCACCGGAGGCGTGGATGGTTAACATATGACATTTTAATCCTTTAGCAGCCTTAATTGCACCAGCAACGGTATTAGGGATGTCATGATACTTTAAATCTAGAAAGACTCTGTGTTCTAGTTCTAAAATTTCCGAAACACCTGTTGGTCCATTCGCAGTAAAAAATTCCTTACCTAGTTTAATACCGCCAACGGATCCTTTTAGTTCCCGGGCAAGCTTTATTGCTTCCTTTAAATCAGGGGTATCAATTGCACAATAAATTCGTTCGATAGGGTTCATTATTATTACTATGTTGATTTTGTTAAAGAGTGCGATAGTTCTTGCGAGTTGTTTTTCAACTTTATTTCAGCGGCTTCCGCTCGTTTTCGATTATTCCTAACCTTCAATTTTAGACGTAAACGCGATAGCGTCGAAACACCCACGCCGAGTATTAATCCAATAGCTAACGCCCCTAAAACAATCGTGTACAAAGGCGCAGCAGTTGAGAACGGTAGGGGGGAAAAATCAATTATAGTCACCGTCCTATTAGAAACTGAAAAAATGGCAGCGACCCCTATGATTATTGCGAGCAAAAGTCTAATTAAAATTCGCATCAAGCAGTCTGCAGTATAGTTCCTATCAAAGATGAACTGTAATTTTCTCCAATATCAAAGATTTTACAGCTGGGGTGAGTTAAGACGAACTCTAAGGTCTTTTCCAACCTTGAAAAATGGTACCGATTTTCGGGCAACATGCACTTTTTCTCCGGTTCGAGGATTGCGCCCTATTCTGGAATCTCTATTTTTAACCGAAAAAGCCCCAAAACCGCGTAATTCAACGCGATCACCACGAGATAGAGCAGCAGACACTTCATCAAATACCGTCGAAACTATTCTTTCGATATCACGCTGGTATAAATGCGGGTTTTTTTCCGCTAATAGAAAAATTAATTCAGATTTAGTCATGGCTACCCGTCCCTGTGGACAACTACGAAACTATTTTTGAGCGTGCCAGACAGATACTAGGCCGTCAAGGATAAGTCGTTCAGAGATTGGTGATCTTTGCAGAAAAGAGGACGCATAATCCAGCCAGTTTTCTAACCCACGTTGGACAGTAATATCGCGAATTGGTGTTAATTTATTTATTTTGATTTCTTTTTCCAACCAAATCTTAGCCTGTAGTTCATCACCGATTTCGTCAACCAGTCCATTTTTAACTGCCATGCGACCAGTATATAAACGGCCATCCGCCAAAATTCTGACTTTTTCTAATTTTAAATTACGACTTTTGGCTATAATTTGAATGAACATATTATATATGTCGTCTACTAGGCGCTTGGTCGCTTTTCTCGTCTTAGGTGTGAATTTGGTGAAAGGCGAAGGCTCTGATTTGAGGGGAGTGCTTTTTATGGCTTCAAACTTAACCCCTAATTTTTTTAATAGTTCTGTTATTTCAGCTGTTTGAAAAATTACCCCGATGGATCCCGTAATTGTTCCTTCGTGAGCAATAATGCGGTTAGCTCCCACTGCTACTAAATAGCCTGCAGAGGTTGCTAATTCGTCCATAATCGCAACAACGGGCTTCTCTCTACGAAATCTATAAAGTGCTTTGTATAACGCTTCCCCTCCTACTACAGTACCACCCGGAGAATTTATTCTAACAATTAGGGCTTTTGCATCTTGATCTCTGAGAACTTTTTCGATTATAGCCAAGCGTCTCGGGTCATTATGGATTAAGTTTTCTACTTTGATTCGCGCTATATAGGCTCCAGAGCTGAAGTTCCCAAATTTGATTATTAGAGCTGCTATGAACATTAACAATGTGACTATAGCAAATGTTCGCCAGAGCAGGATCCGCTTCTTTAGTCTTTGACGATCAATTAGATAGTCTGCATCCATGGTCTATTACCTGATCTTCTCTTGTAATGGATGACGTAACAAATGTTTAAGGGTTTATTCCGTCATTATGTTTTTTCTTTCGCAGCTTTTTTAGAAGCCTTATCCCCGGTCTCTGCGGAGGGTTCTTCTTTTAGGCTTTCTTCGTCA